>CAZDXX010000012.1:0-14118 GCA_964509595.1 uncultured Oscillospiraceae bacterium | reverse complement strand
TCCTGTCCGGTCCCGCCGTCCAGCGCATTGCTGACAGCGTCATCGATGAAGTTATTTTCCTGGACACCATCCCTGGCAGCGAGGCCGCCAAGACTTGCTCCAAGATCAAGTATCTGTCTGTCTCTCATATGTTTGCCGAAGCTATTGACCGCATCTATCATGAGAATTCCGTCTCCAAGCTGTTCCTGTAATTAAAAATCAAATCGGGGCGAGGGTTTCCCTCGCCCCATTTTTCCCGTGAGGTAGATCATGTTTTTAAAGAAAACATCCGGTGCCGAATGGCTCATCGTAGGTCTGGGCAATCCCGGTGATCAATACGAAAACACCCGACATAATGTAGGTTTCCGCGCACTGGATGAACTGGCGGAAATCGCCAAAGTCCCTGTCCAAAAGCTGAAATACAAGGCTTTGACCAACACATGCACGCTCGGCGATTGCAAAGTGTTGCTCATGAAGCCGATCACCTATATGAACCTGTCCGGCGAGGCCGTTGGAGAAGCCGCTCGCTTTTACAAAATCCCCCCCGAACGGGTAATTGTTCTCTCCGATGACACCAGCCTGCCCGTAGGCAAGCTGCGCATTCGGAAAAGCGGCAGCGCAGGTGGCCACAACGGCTTGAAGAGCATCATCCAGCATCTGGGTACCGACCAGTTTCCTCGTGTCAAAATCGGTGTCGGCGGGAAACCCCATCCTGATTACGACATGGCCGACTGGGTCCTGGGGAAATTCTCTTCTGAAGATAAAAAGGTTATCGACGAGATGGTGCAAAAAGCTGCCAAAGCCGCGGAGTATTATATAAAGGAAGGCTCTGATAAGGCCATGGGACGATATAATTAAGTCCCTCCCCCCTTTCTTTTTTGGGAAAGGGGGCTTTTGCGCCTGCAATTTCCAATTTTTGCTATATAGCGAGGTTTCCCATGAAACTGTTGACTTCCATCATCAATCAAATACCGGAATTCCAGAAACTCCTGGCTGCCATTGACAACGGCGGCTGTCCTGCGGCAGTTTCCGGATTATCCCCGATCCATCGGGCGCACTTTGCTGCCGCTATTCGGCAAAGAGAAGAACGACCGGTGATTTTGGTGTGTGCCGATGAACGGGAAGGCGAGCGCTTTTGTTCCGATCTGGCCGCCTTTACTGATGAAACGCCATTGCTGCTGACTGCGCGTGAGTTCGTCTTCCATGAAAGCGCCGCTGTTTCTCGTCAGTGGGAACACAAGCGGCTTTCGGCCATGGAAGCCATGCTGAACAAAACAGCACCCTTGGTCGTTGCTACTGTAGAAGCACTTCTCCAGCGCACCATTCCCAAGGATCAGTTGACTGGAGTACGTTTCGTCTTGGACTCGCATGGAGCCTATGACCTGAACGAATTGGCTGAGCGCCTGGCTGCAGCAGGCTATTCCCGCTGCGAGCAAGTGGAAGGCATCGGCCAATTCGCACTCCGTGGCGGTATTCTGGACTTCTTCTCCCCCGCCCACGAAAAACCGGTGCGAGTGGAATTTTGGGGCGACGATGTAGACTCCATGGGGTTCTTTGACCCGGCCTCTCAGCGCCGAATTCAAAGTCTTGAGCAAGCAGTCATTCTTCCCGCCGGTGAAGTTCTGCCCTCTCTCTCCCCCGATCCGGATTGTCTGGGCGGTGATAAGAATTTAGCCAAAATCTATCCTACTATGGCAACCGCCGCTGACTACTTGCCTGAAGATGCCATCGTTCTGTTCTCGGAAAGCCCCCGCGTGGCAGAACGCGCTAAAAACTATTTATGGCAATTAAATGAGGATATAAAAGCCCTCATAGAAAAACAAATCATTGAAGGCAGGGGAGCCATCTATGCGCGTACCTTCGAGGAACTGATGGGCGTATTGGAAGACTTTCCCATCTGTTTCCTGGACTCCTTTACCGTATCCGAGTACCCCGCTCGCCCTCGCACCTTACTCAACCTGCTGGCCAAGCAGCTACCTTCCTTCGGTGCCAGTCTTGAAACCGCTGTTTCCGATTTGGCCCATTACGAAACCAGCGACACTGGCGTAGTAATTCTGGTGGGCAGCGAACAGCGTGCACTGAACCTGCAGGCTCTGCTGCGTGAGGAAAAGCGCAAGACCGCCGTGGACTTCCAACTCCACGACCTGCCCGCACCCGGCAAGGCAGTCATTGCCGTTGGCGGCCTGTCTGCCGGTGTGGAGTATGCCGGAGCAAAAGTCGCCGTCTTGACCGAAGGTCAGGCCGTCCCCCAAAAGAAAAGCCGCAAGAAAGATGCTACCAATCGTCAAAAGCTGCAAAGTTATGCTGACTTGTCTCCCGGCGATCTGGTCGTACACGAGCATCACGGTATCGGTCGTTTCCTTGCCATGGTCAAAATACCGGTGGACGGTGTGGAAAAGGACTATGTCAAGATCGCCTATGCGGGCGCAGATACTCTTTATGTTCCGGCCACACAATTGGACTTGGTCAGCAAGTATATCGGCTCCGGCGACGGCGAACAGGAACGCAAACTCTCCCGTCTGGGCGGCTCCGACTGGGAGAAGGCTAAGACCCGTGCCAAAAAGGCCGTAGCAGACCTGGCAAAGGGTCTGATCCAACTCTACGCCGAGCGCCAGCGTCAGCCGGGCTACGCCTTCTCTCCGGACTCCCCATGGATGAAGGAATTTGAAGATGAATTCGAATATGCTGAGACCGACGACCAACTGCGCTGCATCGCTGAGATCAAGGCGGATATGGAACGGCCTCAACCTATGGACCGCCTGCTTTGCGGCGATGTAGGCTACGGCAAAACTGAAGTGGCCTTCCGAGCTATCATGAAATGCGTGCTGGACGGCAAACAAGCTGCCATTCTGGTACCTACCACCGTTCTGGCCCGACAGCATTTTCTGACTGCCAAGCAGCGTTTTGTGAAATATCCTGTGGAAATTGATGTAGTTTCCCGCTTCCGCACCCCTGCCCAGATGAAAGCTACTCTGCAGAAATTATCTGCGGGCAAAATCGACCTGCTGATCGGCACCCACAGATTGCTGCAAAAAGATGTGCAATTCAAGGATCTGGGCCTTCTGGTGGTAGACGAGGAGCAGCGTTTCGGCGTCACCCACAAGGAGCGTTTGAAGGAGATCTCCAAGCAGGTGGATGTACTGACTCTGTCTGCCACACCTATTCCCCGCACCTTGAATATGGCTTTGAGCGGCATTCGCGACATGTCCTCACTGGAAGAACCACCCCACGGCCGCCAACCAGTGCAAACTTACGTGGTGGAACACGACTGGTCCCTGCTGGCCGATGCCATGCGCCGGGAACTGGAGCGCGGCGGTCAGGTTTACTATCTGCATAACCGCGTAGAGTCCATCACCCAAACCGCCGGCCGCATCAAGCGTATGCTGGGCGAAGATACCCGCATCGGTATCGCCCACGGCAAGATGAGCCAGGACGAGATCAACGACGTTATGCAGCAGATGACCGATAATGAGCTTGACATTTTAGTTTGTACCACTATTATAGAAACTGGTATCGACTTAGGCAACGTCAATACACTTATCATTGAAGACGCAGACAAGATGGGTCTTGCCCAGCTGCATCAGATCCGAGGCCGCGTAGGCCGCTCGGGCCGTCGCGCCTACGCCTATATGACCTATCGCAAAGGAAAAGTCCTTTCTGAAGTCGCCTCAAAACGCCTTAGTGCTATTCGGGAATATGCCGAGTTCGGTTCCGGTTTTAAAATCGCCATGCGCGATCTGGAGATCCGCGGTGCCGGCAATATCCTGGGTCCGGAACAATCCGGTTTTCTGGTCAGTGTGGGTTACGATATGTATCTGAAACTGCTGGAAGAGGCCGTTCTGGAAGAGCGAGGCGAAAAACCGCAACTGCAGACCGAGTGTGCCGCCGACCTGGCAATTTCCGCAAATATTCCCGATCGTTATGTTCCCTCTCCCGAACAACGCATGGATCTGTATCGCCGCATTGCCAAGATCCGCACCGAGGAAGAGGCTGACGACATGGTGGATGAATTGATCGATCGTTTCGGAGATCCTCCCCGCCCGGTCAACAATCTGATTTCCGTCGCTCTCCTGCGCGGCAGAGCTGCGCAATGCGGCATCTCTGAGATTTCCCAAAAAGGCTTGGCATTGAACTTCGTTCTGGAAGAGTTCGACTTGGAGCGCATTTCTCTTCTATGCGGCAGCTCGAAATATAAGGGTCGACTGCTTTTTTCCGCAGGTGAAAGGCCGTATCTATCCCTGAAAGTCAAGAAGGGTGAAGACGTTCTGAAACTGGGTGAGCGTCTGGTCGCCGATTACGATGCTACAAAATCACAAGAAAACACTAAGGAGTCTTAACTATGAAATTTAGCACCCGACTGTTCTCCCTGTTATTGGCCGGTTCCATGATTTTCTCCCTGACCGCCTGTTCCGGCAAAGATACCAACGAGCTTTCCCTTCCTTCTGAGGCTGTATCCCCTTCGCCTTCGGTCTCGCCCGATGAAACTTCCGACAGCCTTCTATCGGAGGACTTTGTGGTAGACACCTCCGCAGAAGATATCTGTCTGGCTACCCTGGGCGTTCCCGGTGACTTCGAACTGTTCACGGTCAATGGAACTCCCGTCACCGCCTACAATTACCTGTACTGGCTGCGGTACTGCATCTCCGAAATGGAAACCTATATGTCTTACTACGGTATTACCATAGATTTGAGCACCGATGCTACCTTTGCCGAATACGCCAAAGAGGATGCTCTTTCTGTTGCCACACAGTACTCCATTATCGAGTCCAAGGCCAAAGAATTGGGTTATGAATTGACCGAGGCTCAAATCAGCGAGCTGGAATTCAACATGGCGCTCTCTGCCGAGTATTTGGGCGGAGAAGAAGTCTTCCTGGACGAACTGCGCAAATCCGGTTTTGATTATGATACTTTTTATTCTGTCTCTGCCGTATCTTACTACTATGCTCAACTAAAGGACGGTCTGTTCTCCACTCCTCCCACTGATGAAGAGATGGATGCTTATTTTGAAGAAAATGATATCATGCTTGCTAAGCACATTCTCCTGACGACAATGGATCCCTCTACTTATGAAACTCTGGATGAAGCCACCATTGCCCAGAAAAAGGCCACCGCAGAGGACATACTCACTCAGCTGCAAAACAGTACCGACCTGGAAACTGATTTTGACGCTTTGATGAATGAATACAGTGAAGACTCCGGTCTTGCTAACTATCCGGACGGTTACACCTTTACCTCCGGCGAGATGGTCACGGAATTCGAAGAGGCCACCCGCGCGCTGGAGTTTGGCCAAATCAGCGGGCTGGTGGAATCCCCCTATGGTTATCACATTATCCTTCGTCTCGACCCCGACACCGAAGATGCCCGCACGAACTACCTGAATACCCAGGCAAGTAATCAAATCGCCACTTGGACAAGTGAAGCTGATATTATCCTGACCGATGAGTACAATGCCATTGATGTAACTCTGTTCTACACCAAATACATCGCCTACCAAAATGCATTCAGCGAAGAAGCTGCCGCCATTGAAGAAACCACCGCTGCAGAGTCTCAGGAAAATTAGCATTGACTAACCGCGCCCACTCATGGTTCAATTAAGTTACATAAGGGAGTAGTCGGCGCTTAATGCGTAGCGAAGTCAACATACTGAAGGCTCGGCCTTCTGGCTTTGTTTTAAATGATGAGACTTATCTGTTTCGGCAGATAAGTCTCATTTTTTGTTTATTATCGAGGAGGCGTAAAAATGAGTTTATGGGAATTGTTTATTATTGCGGTTGGTTTGTCTATGGATGCCTTCGCTGTTTCCATCTGTAAAGGATTGTCCGTGCAAAAGGTTTCTCTACGGCATGCGGCGTGTGCCGGTCTTTGGTTCGGCGGCTTTCAGGCCCTGATGCCCTTGCTGGGTTGGCTGTTGGGCAGCCAGTTCCAATCATTGATCGAGCGCTTTGACCACTGGATCGCCTTTGTATTGCTGGCAATTCTGGGTATCAACATGATTCGTGAGTCCCGTGAAGAGGAAGAATGTACTGACTGCTCCTTTGCATGGCGTGCTATGCTCCCCCTGGCCATAGCAACCAGCATTGACGCACTGGCCGTGGGTGTTACATTTGCGTTCCTGCAGGTCAATATTGTTCCTGCCGTCATCTTCATCGGTTTGACCACCTTCATCCTATCCTCTTTGGGTGTACGGCTGGGCAGCGTTTTTGGCCAGCGTTATCAGAAGGCAGCTCAGGTCTTCGGTGGTGTCATTCTGATTTTAATGGGTTTGAAAATCCTGTTGGAGCACCTCGGAATCCTTGCTTTTTAATCAAAAAGCGTATCAAGCAAACCGTAAAAATGATTTGTTTGATACGCTTTTTTGCGTCTTTTCCTGCGGACAGGCTCATATACTTGACCATACACTTCCGGAAAAGGAGAGATCAAGTCTATGAGCGCATGGCATCATAATACACCAGGGAGCATTCTGGCGGAATTAAAGACAAGCCGTGACAGCGGATTAAGCGAGGCACAGGCACAGCAGCGTTTGGAACAATACGGTCCCAACGAACTTGAGCAACAGAAAAAGAAAAGTCTACCTGCACGGTTGTTTGCACAACTAAAAGACCCTATGATCCTGGTTCTTCTGATTGCCGCAATATTATCCCTTTTTGCAAGCGGATTCACAGAGTGGGCTGATACGATCATTATTCTGGTCATTATTTTTGTCAACGCCGGCATCTCCATTTCCCAGGAAGGCAATGCAGAACGCGCACTGGAAGCACTACGCAATATGTCCGCACCGCTGGCCAAAGTTATTCGGGGCGGACAGGTACTCCGGCTCGAAACCAACATGCTGGTCCCCGGCGATATCATTCTCTTGGAAGCAGGCGATCTGGTTCCGGCAGATGCGCGAATTCTGGAGTGTTCTTCCCTAAAGACCGATGAGTCTGCCATGACCGGTGAGTCACTTCCCGTTTCCAAGCAAGCTGTTGATTGTCTTCCTGAAGAAACGCCGCTGGGGGATCGGGTCAATATGGTCATCTCCGGCACAGTGGTCACCAGCGGGCGGGCAGTCTGTGTCGTTACAGGCACAGGAATGAGCAGTGAGATGGGCCGCATTGCCAGTCTTTTGCGCGATGCAGGTGACAACACCACCCCTTTGCAGCTTCGCATGGTGGAAATCTCAAAGATCCTCTCGTTGATCTGCCTGTTTGTCTGCGCTGTAACATTTGGAGTAGGGCTGCTTCAGGGCAAAGACCTGCTGGACATGTTCATGACCGCCGTATCTCTGGCTGTTGCCGCCATTCCGGAAGGTCTTCCCGCTATTGTCACGATTGTACTGGCGTTGGGGGTGCAGCGAATGGTCAAGCGCAATGCCATCGTGAAAAGACTTCCTGCTGTAGAGACCTTGGGGTGCGCATCGGTGATCTGCTCCGACAAAACCGGAACTCTGACACAAAATAAAATGACCGTAGTGGATATCTGGACGCTCAATGGCGCCCACCGAGGCGATGTACTTACCATCGGTGCACTTTGCAATGACGCATTATTGACATATGACACCGACGGCAGCGCGAACACCGTGGGCGATCCTACAGAAACTGCTCTGGTTGCCCTTGCACACGCGGAAGGGTTCGACAAAAACGAGTTGACCCGAAAATTTCCTCGTCAGGCAGAGCTTCCCTTTGACTCAGACCGGAAACTCATGAGCACGATACATCCCAGACCGGACGGCGGCTATCGTCTTATGGTCAAGGGCGCACCCGATGTGCTTCTTAGCCGCTGCCGCTACGTTCTCGCCTCCAAAGCTGTCCCCCTGTCCGACCCCATGCGCCATCAGATTTTGACTGCCAATGAGAATATGGCTTCTCGCGCATTGCGTGTGTTGGGAATGGCCTGGCGTGATATTGATTCCATCCCCAGCCAGCTTACTTCCGAACTGTTGGAACGTGATTTGACCTTTGTGGGCCTCACCGGCATGATCGATCCTCCTCGCACGGAAGCCAAAGCCGCCGTGGCTCAATGCTATGCCGCCGGCATTCGCCCAGTGATGATCACCGGCGATCACAAGCTTACTGCGGTGGCCATCGCCAAAGAATTAAACATTTTCCGCCCCGGAGATCTGGCAATCACCGGTGAAGACTTGGATTTCATGCCTCAGGAATTGCTGGAACGTGAAGTGGAAAAGTTTTCAGTTTATGCCCGTGTTTCACCCGAACACAAAATGCGCATTGTCCAAGCCTGGCAGAATCGTGGCCACATCGTTGCCATGACCGGCGACGGCGTCAACGATGCTCCTGCTTTGACAGCCGCCGACATTGGCTGCGCCATGGGTGTCTCCGGCACAGACGTGGCAAAAGGTGCCGCCGATATGATTCTGACAGACGATAACTTTGCCACCATCGTCCATGCCGTGGAACAGGGCCGCGGTATCTATGCCAATATTAAAAAAGCCATTCACTACCTGCTCTCCTGTAACATTGGGGAAATCTTAACCATTTTTGTAGCAACCTTACTCAACTGTCACCAAATGCCTTTAATTCCAGTACAACTGCTTTGGCTTAATTTGGTGACCGATTCTCTCCCCGCGCTAGCGCTGGGCGCAGAGCCGGTAGAACAAAGCGTCATGACGCAAAAACCTCGAAACGCCAAGGAGAGTTTGTTTAACAAATCGTTTTCTGTCCGATTGGTTTGGCAGGGCATTATGGTGGGCGCTTTGACATTAGCCGCTTATTGGCTCGGCGAATATGTTCTCAGTGACCCCAGCTCTGCCGATGCCACCGCCAACACCATGGCATTTGCTACCCTGACACTTTCTCAACTGTTTCACGCATTTGACGTACGAAGCGAAACTCGTTCTCTGTTGCGCATTGGCATCTTTTCCAATAAAGCTATGAACGAAGCTTTCTTGGTCGGTCTGGCCATGCAAATGAGTGTACTTTGTCTGCCTCCGCTTCAAAAAGTGTTTTGCACGGTTTTTTTGGCTCCTGTAGAGTGGCTGGTGGTTTTTGCTCTGGCCATAACTCCTGTCGTTATCTGTGAAATTGCAAAAGGGTTGCGCAATGTTTTCCACCACATGACCTAGATGATCCTTCTCTTTCTTTTGTGGAAAAAACTAATCCGCTGTGGTATAATGCACAAAACCATTTCTTGCCCACAGGAGGATCCGTTATGACTCATGAAGACTATATGCGTCTGGCTCTGGAAGAAGGTCGGTTGGCTCTGTCCACTGGCGATGTCCCCGTGGGTTGTGTCATTGTCGGTCCAAACGGCGATGTGATTGGTCGCGGTCACAACCGACGTGAAGCCGATCATTCCGCTCTTGCCCACGCTGAAGTGGAAGCCATTCGGCAGGCTTGCGAAGCTGTGGGTTCCTGGCGGCTCCACGGCTGCACCATGTATGTCACATTGGAACCCTGTCCTATGTGTGCCGGCGCTATTATCAACTCCCGTATCCCAAACGTATGGTATGGCGCAAAGGACGATAAAGCCGGTTCCTGCGGTTCTGTGCTCAATTTGTTCGAGGAGCGTTTTAACCATAAACCCGCTTTACGCAGTGGCCTGCTGAAAGAAGAGTGCACGATGCTTTTACAGGAGTTCTTTGCTTCTCTGCGCCAAAAGGCCTGATTTTTTCCACAGGTCAGCCCTTGCTTCCCTCATTTTTCCACAAACAGCGAGTTATATTACAGTGACTTTACTTTTTCCGCGAAATATTTAACACTTATTTAACATCTGGGGATTTTTTTGTTAACAACTCTAGCGTATCTTAATACTTGCAAGAAGCAGTTTCTTTTTCATTTCATTGTATCCTCTTTCCTTTGCAGCGACCGGACGCATGGAGCAGCGTCCGGTCGTTTGCTGTTTTATACGACGAATTTACCATATTTTTCCTTCTCGACAATCTTTGCTATTTCCCTCCCCCCTCTTCTGTTACAATAGCATCAATGTTAGGATTATGGCGGAAGAGGGGTTTTTATGGCTTTGCTGCGCAAAAGGGAAGCTAACGAAGTTGGCAAGGTATTTTCTCTGCCTATTGTTTCGATTTTTCCAAACCCTAATCAGCCACGCCGTCAGTTTTCTCCTGATGAACTTCGCGAACTGTCCGACAGCATTCGGGAGTTGGGCATATTGCAGCCATTAAGTGTTCGACCCATGGGCCAGGAATGGGAGTTGATCGCCGGGGAACGACGTTTGCGTGCAGCAGATTTAGCGGGTTTAACACATGTCCCTTGTATTGTAGTTGACGCAGATGAGAGGCAATCTGCTCTTTTGGCCCTAGTGGAAAACTTGCAGCGACGTGACCTGGATTTTCTGGAAGAAGCGCTGGCCTTAGCCAAATTGCTCGATACATACCATTTGACTCAGGAAGAATGTGCCCAACGAATTGGAAAATCCCAATCTGCAATTGCCAATAAATTACGACTTTTAAAACTTCCTCCGCAAGTTTTATCTCTCCTGCGCGATCACGGCTTTTCGGAACGACATGCCCGTGCCTTACTGCGGCTTGAGGATGCCACGACTCAAAATTTAGCTGCCCACTGGGTGGTCGAACACGATTTAACCGTTGCAAAAACCGAGGAATATGTCGAGCACCTTTTGACTCAGGCAAACCGTACTATCAAACGGCGACCTACTTTTATTTTGAAGGACATACGTCTTTTTTTAAATACGTTAGACCGCAGTCTTTCTATGATTCGCTCTGCCGGTGTCGATGCGCAATATGGCCGGGAAGACACTGCCGACGCGATTTTGTTAACAATTCGCATCCCCAAGAATGTATAGGTCTTCCCCTCTCTGCCGGGAATGTTTCACGTGAAACATTCCCGGTTTTTTATCTTTTTACCGTGAAAACAGTTGAAAAGCGGCCGTACAAATATTATAATAAAGTATCTATGCTATTCTTACATTTCTTACATTGAGGAGGGGGCCCTTTTCTATGGCAAAGACCATTGCGGTAGTCAACCAAAAAGGTGGTGTGGGTAAAACCACCACTTGTGTCAACTTAGCCGCCGCACTGCAGGCAGCCGGAAAACGTGTGTTGGTCTGCGATTTTGACCCTCAGGGCAATGCTACGTCCGGATTTGGTGTCGATAAGACCACCGTCTCCCCCTCTATTTACGAAGTCTTAATTGGCGGAGCAGAACCTAAGCGAGCTATCGTATCCACGCCATGGGCTGACGTGCTTCCCTCTAACAAGTCACTGGCCGGTGCTACGGTGGAGCTGATTGCCTTAGAACGCCGCGAATATCGCTTAAAAGATGCACTTGCTTTGGTGGGCGGTAGCTATGATTTTATTCTGATTGATTGTCCTCCGTCCCTTGAACTGCTGACCTTAAATGGACTGTGTGCTGCAGACACTCTGTTGGTTCCTGTTCAGTGCGAATATTATGCTCTGGAAGGACTAAGCGATTTGCTGTCAACAGTCCGCATTGTGAAACGCGGGCTCAATCCAAATATTGATTTGGAGGGTGTGGTCCTTACCATGTACGATGGACGCACCAACCTGTCTATGCAAGTAGCCGAAGAAGTAAAACGCCATTTCCCCGGCAAGGTGTACGCCAGTGTAATTCCCCGCAATGTGCGTCTGTCCGAAGCACCCAGCCACGGCAAACCCGTGCTGGCCTATGACAGCTTTTCACGTGGTGCAGAAGCCTATCGCAGTTTAGCCGAGGAAGTATTGGAGCACAATTAACTTGATTAAATGTTTCACGTGAAACACTCACGCAACAGAAAGGAATGATTTTATGGCGTCAGAACGCGGTCTGGGCAAAGGCTTGGGCGCTCTGTTGGGTGATACTTCCCTGCAAGCGCAGGAAAGTGGTTCCGTTTTTCTCCCCATTGCCCAAGTGGAGCCAGGATTAAACCAGCCCCGCAAGCAATTCGACGAGAACGCTTTGAATGATTTAGCTGACTCCATTCGGGAACATGGAATTATTCAACCATTAACCGTCCGCCGCCTCAGTTCCGGTTACTACCAGATCATAGCCGGCGAACGCCGCTGGCGTGCCGCTAAACTGGCAGGGCTGTCAGAAGTACCAGCTGTCATTATTGAGGCCGACGACCGCAAGGTCATGGAACTTGGTCTGATAGAAAATCTCCAACGGGAAGATTTAAATCCCATGGAGGAAGCTGACGGCTATTTGGTTTTGAAGGAAGAATACGGCCTTACGCAAGAAGAAATTGCTCAGCGCATGGGCAAATCACGCCCTGCCATCGCGAATGCGCTTCGCCTGACTTCACTTCCCACTCTTTTGCGGGAGATGGTGGTGGATGGCGATTTGTCCGCCGGTCATGCCCGCGCATTGCTGGCACTTCCCCGTGCAGACCTTCAAGAAAAAGCCGCTCAGCAGGTAATCAGTCAGGAACTGAGCGTCCGTCAGACCGAAACGTTGGTCAAAAAGCTTCAGGAAGAAGAGAAGCCTGCCAAACAAAAGGCAACTGACGAACACCGCATTTATCTGGAGGAAATTGAGAAAAATCTTTCTGCTCGACTGGGCCGCAAGGTTTCCATTGCTGCCGGCCGCAAAAAAGGCAAGATTGAGTTGGAATATTACGATTTAGATGACCTCGAAAATCTGCTTGCCCTACTGGAGTCATTAAGGGAGGGCCAGCTCGGTGAGTGAAGAAAAGCACAATTTGCAGCACAAGGCTGACCGCGCCAAAGCCAGTAGTATGCGTGCCGTGTTATCATACATGGTGATCCTATTCCTCGGAGCCTTTATCCTGCTTTTACTTGCTCACTTTATGCAGCAACGAAGCAGTGAAGCTGCCATTGATGGGTTAAAAGACTCTGTTTCGGCCATTCAAAACGCGCAAGAAGTATACGAAGAAAATTCCTCACTAAGGGAGCAAATCAATCAATTGGAAGCGCAGATTGAAGACCTTAAAGGCCAAATTAAAACCGAGCAGGACCATGTCGATCAGCTAGAATCGGCCATCCAGGCTTTGCAGCAAAACACACTCGATTTGGAACGATCCTCCCAAGCTATGGACTGGTTCTGGCAAATTAATGAAGCGTATGTCCGTGGTCGATACTCTCTGGCACGTGAGCTGATTGAAACACTGCAGGCAGCAGAGTTGACAGAATACTTGCCCAAAGAATCCATCACAAACAATGGTCGTTTTTCTCCATATGACCGTTATCAAGAAATTTACGAAGAACTATATTAAATGCATGATGTTTCACGTGAAACATCATGCTTCATTCCCACTATAAACATTTTTTGAGGTGACAACCCATGCTGGACATTAGATTTATTCGCGAAAACCCTGAAATTGTAAAAGAAAACATCAAAAAGAAATTTCAGGACGAGAAACTGCCTCTCGTCGATCAAGTGCTTGAGCTGGACAAAGAAAACCGCGACACCATCCAGGAAGCCCAGAACCTGCGTACCGCACGCAACGCCCTGTCCAAACAGGTCGGCATGCTGATGGGTCAGGCCAAAAAAGATCCTTCCAAGCTGGAAGAGGCCGAAGCCGCAAAGGCTCAGGTCAAGGCAAACGCTGATCGCTTGGCCGAACTGGAAGCAAAAGAAGCAGAACTGGCTGAAAAAATCCGCAAAATCATGCTGCTTATTCCTAACATCATCGATCCTTCCGTACCCATCGGCGAGAGCGATGAGTTCAACGTAGAAGTGGAACGTTTCGGTGAGCCGGTTACTCCCGATTTCGATGTTCCCTACCACACCGAAATTATGGAGTCCTTTAATGGTATTGATATGGACTCCGCTGGCCGTGTATCCGGTTCCGGTTTCTACTATCTGTTGGGTGATATCGCCCGTCTGCACTCCGCAGTGCTGGCCTATGCCCGTGATTTTATGATCGACAAGGGCTTTACCTACTGCATCCCCCCCTATATGATTCACGGCAATGTCGTGGAAGGCGTTATGAGCCAGACTGACATGGAGGCCATGATGTATAAAATCGAGGGTGAAGATCTGTATCTGATTGGCACCTCCGAGCATTCTATGATTGGCAAATTCATTGACCAAATCATTCCCGAGGACTCCCTTCCTCAAACGTTAACCTCTTATTCTCCTTGCTTCCGTAAAGAGAAGGGCGCTCATGGCATTGAGGAACGCGGCGTTTATCGTATTCATCAGTTTGAAAAGCAGGAAATGATCGTGGTCTGCAAGCCCGAGGACTCCATGGACTGGTATGAGA
>CAZDXX010000011.1:16375-20432 GCA_964509595.1 uncultured Oscillospiraceae bacterium | reverse complement strand
AAGTGGTAAGGCAGAGCTCTGCAAAAGCTCCACCCCCAGTTCAAATCTGGGTGGCGCCTCCAGAAAGTGATGTATCGAAAGGTACATCACTTTTTCTTTTCTTGATTGCCAAATAAAGAAAATCCGTATATACTGAAGTTATCTTAAAAGAGATGAGGGATGCCTGGTGGAAAGCCGCTACCATGTCCTGTTGGGAAAAATTGTTCAGGAGCTGAACCTTGAGGTTGTAAGTGCACCGGATGGTTATGAAAACATTCAAATCAAGACCGAGGATGTTAATCGTCCCGGGTTGCAGTTGGCGGGCTTTTTTGATTATTTTGTTCCGCAGCGCATTCAGTTGATTGGTTTGGTGGAAACAACTTATTTGACAAATTTGTCGTCTGAAGAACGCAGGATTAGCTTTGAACGCTTGTTTACCTATGAGATTCCGGCGTTGATTATTGCGCATAGCCTTGAAGCATTTCCTGAGTGTATTGAAATGGCGAAGAAATACGGACGAGTTGTTCTTCGTACCCCTGAAAGCACGACAAATATTATGTCAACCATTATCAGTTTCTTGCGCCATATGCTTTGTCCGCGGATCACGCGACATGGCGTTTTAGTTGAAGTCTATGGTGAAGGTGTCCTTCTCATGGGAGAATCCGGCGTTGGTAAGAGTGAAACTGCTATTGAACTGGTAAAGCGCGGTCATCGTTTGATTGCAGACGATGCTGTGGAGATTCGCCGTTTTTCGAAGCATAAGCTTGTTGGTTCGGCGCCGGAAATGATTCGGCATTATATGGAATTAAGAGGTATCGGCGTTGTTGATGTGCACCGCTTGTTTGGTATGAGTGCTGTAAAGAAAGATTCCGACATTGACTTGATTATCAATCTGGAACCTTGGAGAGATGATGCTGTTTATGATCGTCTTGGTTTAGAGGAGCAGTCTACCAAGTTCTTTGATGTCGAAGTCCCGTCTTTGACGATTCCTGTTAAGCCGGGTCGAAATTTAGCGGTAATAATCGAAGTTGCTGCAATGAATAACCGTAATAAAAAAATGGGGTATAATGCGGCGTTGGAGTTTACAAAGCAAATTAACCAGCACTTTGAACAGGCATCGGCTGAATGATGCTGGAGGGGGAAGGGTATGTACATCGGTATTGACGTAGGCGGAACGAATTTGGTTGCCGGCGTAGTAGATGAAAACAACCAAATTATTGCCCGAGCGAAGAGAAAAACCGCGGCATCTGCTTCAGTTGAAGTGTTGTGTGACGACTTGGTGCTTCTTGCACATGAGGCTGCCGAAAATGCCGGCCTGAAGCCGAATGAGATAAAAGACATCGGCTTGGGTTTTCCCGGTTCTGTGGATCGAAAACACGGCATTGTAAAATATACACCGAATGCCCCCTTTTGGGACACTGATATTCGCGGGTGGTTTCACAAGACTTGGGATGTTCCTGTCTATGTAGGCAATGATGCCAATTGTGCCTCTTTGGGCGAGTGTTACGCCGGCGCGGCACGGGGAAAGCATTCCGCCGTTGTTGTTACTCTGGGCACAGGCGTAGGAATTGGCGCTGTTGTAGAGGGACAGAGTTTTCTCGGGTTTAATGGAAACGGTATGGAAGGTGGCCACATGGTCATCGTGGTGGACGGTGCACCCTGTAATTGTGGACGGCGCGGTTGTTGGGAACAGTATTCTTCAGCGACGGCGCTGAAACGCTTAACACGTGAAGAGATGGAGCGCAGTCCGGCATCAATTATGTGGCAGATGTGTGACGGAAGCACAAGCAATGTGGGTGGACGCACTGCGTTTCAAGCTGCGCGCAACGGAGATGAAGCCGGAAAGCGTGTGGTTGGAACATATCTGAAGTACTTAGCAACTGGTTTAACAAATTTGGTAAATATCTTTCAGCCTGAGATTCTTTGCTTGGGCGGTGGAGTCAGTAATGAGGCTGATGACTTATTTTTGGATCCCTTGCGGGATTTGGTAGCTGGGGAGCGATATAATTCCCGCCAGAAAGATGCGCCTCAAACGCTGCTTGTTAAGTGCCAGTTGGGTAATGATGCGGGTATCATTGGCGCTGCTTTTCTGGGTAGAGTTCAGACGAAAGAGGGCCGCTGCTGACATTTGGGTTGTACATTTTGGTGATGTCTTGTATAATATATTAAATGCTAAAGTTTAACCGAGGAGGTTCTTCGAAATGTGCGGTATTGTCGGTTATGTTGGTAAGGAAGAGGCCGCTCCGATTTTGTTGGATGGACTGGCTCGTTTGGAATACAGAGGATATGATTCAGCAGGTTTGGCTGTCTACTCCCCAACTGATGGGTTGGAAGTCGTAAAGGCAAAGGGAAGGCTTCAGGTGCTGTGTGATATTGTTCAGGGAGGTAAAACTCTGGATGGCACCATGGGACTGGGGCATACGCGTTGGGCAACGCATGGTGCGCCTTCTGACATCAATTCACATCCTCAAGTGAGTGAAAACGGGCGTTTTGCTGTTGTGCATAATGGTATTATTGAGAATTATGTAGAAATTAAAGAGTTTCTCCAATCCGAAGGAATTCATTTTGCATCGGAAACTGATACGGAAGTAGTGGCACAGCTGCTTGACTACTATTATGACGGAGATGTTCTGAAGGCGTTTGAAAAAGTCCTGGATAAAATTGAAGGTGCTTATGCACTGGGTATCATTTGTGCTGATTGTCCTGATAAGGTCATTGCTGCTCGCAAGGATAGTCCTTTGATTCTTGGTTACGGTGATGGATTTAACCTGCTTGCATCTGATGTGACAGCAGTGATTAAATATACCCGTGAAGTTGTCTATTTGGATGACGGTGAAGTGGCCGTGCTTTCTGCTGACTGTGTTCAGATTTTTGATTCCTATTTCCGTCCCCTTGAGAAGCCTTTGCATCATGTTGACTGGGAAATTTCTGCGGCAGAAAAGGGCGGATATGAGCATTTCATGTTCAAGGAAATCATGGAACAGCCCAAGGCGATTCGTGATACCGTGTTCCCGCGTATTCACAATGGCCGTGTTGTATTGGATGATTTGACCATTGATCCGGAATATGTAAAGAACCTTGATAAAATTTATATTATTGCCTGTGGATCTTCCTATCACGTGGGTATGGTGGCCAAGTATACGTTGGAGAAACTGCTGCGCAAGCCGGTGGAGGTGTCGCTGGCATCCGAGTTCCGGTATTGCGAGCCAATTGTTACAAATAAGACACTTGCTATCGTGATTTCTCAGTCCGGCGAGACCATTGACACCTTGGCAGCTATGCGCGAAGCCAAGCGATTGGGCGCTCGCGTGCTGTCCATCGTCAATGTGGTCGGTTCTACGATTGCCCGTGAGTCCGATGATGTGATTTATACTTGGGCCGGCCCTGAAATTGCCGTGGCTACCACTAAGGCATACTCTACGCAGTTGTCTGTAATTTATTTGATCGGATTGACCTTTGCGGACATGTTGGGTACAATCAGCCGGGAAGAGTATGATAGCATCATCAGCGAGTTACTGCAGATTCCTTCCAAAATCGAGACCATTCTTGCACACAAGGAAGATATCCAGTACTTTGCATCCATCTACTTTAACCATGAATCGGTGTTTTTCATTGGCCGTAATCTGGACTATGCAATTGGCCTGGAGGGATCTCTGAAGCTGAAAGAGATTTCTTATATCCATTCCGAGGCATATGCTGCCGGCGAGTTGAAGCACGGTACCATCTCTTTGATCGAAGATGGAACTTTGGTTATAGCATTGGCTTCCTATGGTCAGCTGTTTGAGAAATTGATGAGCAATGTGAAGGAAGTTAAGGCGCGTGGTGCAGATGTAGTCGGTTTGACCACCGAAAGTATGGTCGATGAGATGAAGAAGACGATCGACTCTGTTATTTATGTGCCGGATACCCATCCGATGCTGCTTCCCTCCTTGGATGTGGTTCCTCTGCAGCTGTTTGCTTACTATGTATCCTTGATGCGTGGTTGTGATATTGATAAGCCTCGCAATCTGGCCAAGTCGGTCACTGTCGAATAAAATTGATCAACGGGAGCGCTAATTTTAGCGCTCCTGTATCTTTT
>CAZDXX010000011.1:0-16275 GCA_964509595.1 uncultured Oscillospiraceae bacterium | reverse complement strand
TCCGCATCCCGCTGCCGCAGATCGGGTGCTTGCCTCCCTTTGTGCGGCGATTCCGTTTTGACGGACTGCCGAATACAAAGAGGAGGTCTTTTTATGCCCATTTTTAAAACCCCATTTTCCAAAGCGTATTGGAAAGAATCTCTGAAATCTTTCCACAGCATTCGTGGCATGGTGTTCGCTGCGCTAATGATTGCTGCATGTATCGTTCTATCCCATTTTTCAATTAAGGTTTCTGAAACACTGACAATCAGTTTTAGTTTTCTTGCACGCGCCTTATGTTCTTTGGTATATGGACCGATTGGCGCATTGGTTTTTGGTGCGGCAGAGGATATTTTAAACTTCATTCTTAGTTCAAAAGGATATGCTTTTTTTCCGGGGTATACTTTAACTACAATGCTTGGATGTTTTACCTATGCAGTATTTTTTTACCGGACAAAGATTACTGTAGTTAAGATTTTTCTTGCTAAATTACTTACGAATTTGCAAAATGTTTTTCTAGGTGCATTGTGGAGTGCGATTTTGTATAACAAAGGTTATCTGTATTATTTCTGGAAGAGTGCAATAAAAAATGCGATTTCACTGCCGATTTTTACGTTAATGCTTGTGATTGTGTTTCAGGCGTTACTTCCCATCATGCAGAAAATGAAGATCATTCCAAATCAGTTGGGCGATAAGAACCGGATCACTCTTATCTGATGTTGTTTACAGGATGTTCATTGCTTCGATGGTGAAATTCGGGTATAATGCAACTTGAGATCATCGAATGATTCGATGTGAAAGGATGATATTAATGGATCAGCAGGCAAGGAGAGGTCGCGGACCTAAAAGTAAGGCGGGTAAGGTCATTCTAAATGCATTGGTGACCGTGATTGTCGGTGCAATTTATTTTTATCTGGCATTGCCTGCGATCAATCTGCACTCCAAAGATTTCTATGTTTTTATCGGTGTTCTTTGTGTTGTTTATTTTGTCTGTGCACTGGTTACTTCTGGAATGAATCTGGATAAAAGCAAGGGCATCAAGGAGTATTTTAGTTTTATCAAAACGCAGTGCCTTCCTATTGGCATTTTATTTGCCGCACTGATTGTTGTGGCGATTATCGGAACCGTGATTTCCATGCCTATTTTCCGTGCGGGTGCATACCGTGACCTTTTGAGCGTGGAGACTGGTGATTTTGCCACCGATGTGGCAGAAGTGTCCTATGACGAGATTCCAATGCTGGATAAGGATTCTGCCGAGCGGTTGGGCGATCGTAAGTTGGGTGAGTTATCCGACATGGTCAGCCAGTTTGAGGTGTCCGATGATTATACTCAAATCAATTATCTGGGCCGTCCGGTTCGTGTGACATATTTACAGTACGGTGACTTTTTCAAGTGGTTAAACAATCGTTCCGAGGGGTTGCCTGCCTATATCCGCATTGATATGGTGACCCAGGAAGTGGAAGTTGTCCGCTTGTCCGATCTCGGTATGAAGGGTATTAAATACTCTCCTTCTGAATTATTTAACCGAAAGCTGGAGCGTCATCTGCGCTTGAACTATCCTACCTTCATGTTCTCGGATCCAACATTTGAAATTGATGAGAACGGTCATCCCTACTGGGTGTGCCCCAAGGTGGAGAAGACGATAGGTTTGTTCGGAGGTACAGATATCAACGGTGCGGTTCTGGTAGATGCCATCACCGGTGAGAGTGTTTATTGTGCTGCTGAAGAGATTCCTACGTGGGTGGATCGCGTGTATCTGGCAGAGCTGATTATGGAGCAGTATGACTACCATGGTACTTTTGTCAACGGATTTCTTAACTCTATCTTTGGCCAGAAGGAAGTGACTGTGACGACGGATGGCTACAATTATATCGCCATGAATGATGACGTATATATGTATACTGGTGTCACCTCGGTTTCCAGCGATCAGTCCAATATCGGCTTTTTGTTGTCCAACCAGCGTACCAAGGAGACTGTTTATTACGAGGCTCCCGGTGCGATTGAGGAATCTGCACAGAGTTCGGCGCGAGGTGTAGTGCAGGATCTGGGTTATACCGCGACCTTTCCGCTGCTGCTCAATGTAGCAGGGGAACCCACCTATTTTATGTCTTTGAAGGATGCTTCTCAGTTGGTAAAGCAGTACGCTATGGTCAATGTAGCGCAATATCAAATTGTGGCAACTGGTGTTACTGTTGCTGAGTGTGAAAACAATTACCTGAAATTGCTGACTGCAAGTGGTATTACCACGGAGGAGGAATTGCCTCAGACTGAAGTGTCCGGTGTGGTGGAAGAAATCCGTACGATGGTGGTGGAAGGTACCACCTACTTCTGTGTCCGTTTGAAGGGTGAGGAGGTATTTTATTCGATTTCTGCTGCTGAGTATCCTGAGGTTGTTACGCTGAATGCCGGTGAGCGCGTTACAATTGAACACCAAATGCCTGTAGCTGGTGAGGAATATCGTTTGTTGGATGGCTATTCGATTACGATTAAATAAGTAAAGTTCTCCCCGAAATTTTTTGGGGAGAACTTTTTTTGCGAAAAATCAGTGATTGATTGCGTTGGAAATGTTGTCAGCAGCATTGCTGACTGCTTGAACAGCTTTATTGGCGGTTTGTTTCAATTCTTTTTTGCCGGGACTCACCATCATGCCCACGACGGCTCCGGCCAGCATGCCAAGCCCGACTCCTCGCATAAAGCGATTGTGTTCCATTTCATCACCCCTTAGTATTGTTACCCGGAAAAGAGGAAAAATCCATTGCTAATTAATGTGCTTTTCGGTATAATAGATTAGATAAGGGGTGATTGCCTTGAAGCTTTTGATTAAACAGGGACGCTTAGTCGATCCGGTTGGCGGAATCGGCGGTGTCATGGATATTCTTGTTGAAAATGGAAAAGTTGTTGCAATTGGCAGCGAAGTGCATGACGGAGAGGCACAGGTAATCGATGCGAATGGCTTTGTAGTTTCTGCAGGTTTGGTGGACATGCATGTTCATCTGCGTGAGCCTGGCTTCGAGTACAAAGAGACGATTGAAACCGGTTGTGCAGCAGCTGCAAAAGGCGGCGTAACTTCCATTGCATGTATGCCGAATACAAAGCCGGTTATTGATACTCCGGAGTTGGTTGCGTTTGTGCAGGAACAGGCGAAAAAGGCTTGTGGTGTCAATGTGCTGCCCATTGCAGCTGTATCTAAGGGTCAACTGGGAAAAGAGCTGACCGATACACAAGCGCTTGTTGATGCCGGTGTAGTTGCATTTTCTGATGATGGAGTCCCCATTCAGGATGCTAATTTAATGCGCAACGCGCTGCTTATTGCGCGTGACCATAAACTTCCGATTTTGACACACAGCGAAGATGCGGGTATGGTTTGCAATCACGCGGTAAATGAAGGCGAGGTTTCCCGTAAACTGGGTATTCCCGGGCGTCCCGCTATTGCAGAAGAACTGATGATTATGCGGGATGCCATGCTGGCGGAAGAGACTGGCAGTGCGGTACATGTTTGTCATGTGTCTACGGCCCGTTCTGTGGATATCGTGCGTCAGTATAAGAAAAAAGGTGTGCGTATCACATGTGAAACCTGTCCGCAGTATTTTACCCTGACTGAGGAAGAAGTACTCAAGCAGGGAACTATGGCTCGTGTAAATCCACCTTTGCGAACTCAGGAGGATGTGGAGGCAATTATTGCAGGTCTGCAGGATGGTACGATTGATGCTATCGTGACTGACCATGCCCCGCACGCAGCAGAGGAAAAAGCGCGTCCTTTGACCGAAGCTCCCAGTGGTATGGTGGGCCTTGAAACTTCTTTGGCGCTTTCCTTGACTGCGTTGTACCACACCGGCAAGATGGATTTATCCACGCTGCTGCGTAAGATGACTGTGGAACCATCCCGTATTCTTGGTGTTAGCAAAGGCCGCCTGGCGTTGGGCGAGGATGCCGATATCGTGATTTTTGATCCAAACGAAGAATGGATCGTAGATCCGGAACAGTTTGCATCTAAAGGGCGCAATACTCCTTTTGGCGGTTGTAAGCTGAAGGGCCGTGTAAAATATACCATTGTTGGTGGTCACGTGATTTATCAGGATCAATAATTTTTAGAAAACCATTCATAAAAAGAAAAGGAATGATTTAGATGTCGTTTGATGTACTGCAGGATAAGATTCGTGCTTTAAAGAACCCTACCGTTGCTGGTTTGGATGCTCGTATTGATTATGTGCCTGAGCACATTCGTCAGGCTGCTTATGCTGAATACGGTGTAGGCGTAAAGGGAGCTTGTGAAGCTATTTATCAGTTTAATGTTGGTTTGATCGATGCACTTTGCGATGTTGTCCCTGCCGTTAAGCCTCAGTCTGCATATTATGAGAACCTTGGCTGGCAGGGCATGGAAATGCTGGAGCGTACCATTCGATATGCGAAGAGCAAAGGCCTGTATGTCATCGCTGACATCAAGCGCGGTGACATCGGTGCTACCGCTACCGCTTACGCGGAAGGCTGGCTGTCCGGCACTGTGATTGAAGGTCAGACCTTTAAAACCTTTGATGCAGACTGTGTGACTCTAAACGGTTACATGGGTTCCGACTCTATTAATCCTTTCCTGGAAGCTGCAAAGGCCGAAGATAAGACCGTGTTTGTTTTGCTGAAGACTTCCAATCCCAGCTCCGGTGAGTTGCAGGATATTGTGGCCGGTGACCGTCTGGTGTATCAGGTCATGGGCGACTTGAATGAGCGCATTGCAAAGGGAACTGAGGGTAAGTACGGCTATACTATGGCCGGTGCCGTGACCGGTGCTACGTATCCTTCTGATATCCGTGCTTTGCGCAAGCGCTTGGAGCATACCTTCTTCCTGGTTCCCGGTTACGGCGCTCAGGGCGGTACCGCTGAAGATGTGGCAAATGCCTTTGACAAGTATGGGCACGGTGCTATTGTCAATGCCTCTCGTTCCATCATGTGCGCATGGAAAAAGACCGGCGGCGATGGACATGATTTTGCGGATGCTGCCCGCAATGCTGCCATCGCTATGCGCGATGACATTAAGCGTTTTGTGACGGTTATTTAATTGGAGAATTATAGATGGGGAACATAGATCAAATAGAGGATAAGCGATGTGTTGCTTGTCAGGGAAAACTGGTGTTGATGCATAAAGATGTGTATCTGCAATTTGATACACCGCTGCAGTTGTTTCCTGATGGTCTTTCTATGGATGTTTATGAGTGTGAAAACTGCCATCGGCTGGAGTTTTTTAATTCTTCGTCGGAATTGTCTCCGGAGACGGAGGAAGATGACATGGTGACTTGTTCTGAGTGTGGACAGGAGCACAGCAAATACATCAATTGTCCGAATTGTCTTGCTGACAAAGGGTTTCCATCTAGCCTAAAGACGCGTACACAAAAGGATGAAAAGAAATCATATCGTAAAAAGAATGACGTTCCCTGGGAATTTTGAGTGAGAGAGGAATATCGATGAAGGTAGAACGTAAATGTAAAATTGTTTCCAAGACGATGATGGGCGATGCCGTCTATATGGTATTGGAAGTCGGTGATATGGCGCGTGCTACGGCCAAGGGACCCGGCCAGTTTCTCCATATCAAGTGCGGTGAAGGTCTGCTCCTGCGCCGACCTATTTCCATTTGTTCTTATACATGTGATGAACCGGAAGATACTGTGGCTATCGTATTTGAGGTTCGCGGTGAAGGAACTGATTGGCTGGCAAAGAGGGAAGAGGGCGAGTATCTGGACGTTCTTGGTTTTGCCGGAAATGGGTTTGCCATGAAAAAGGAAGGCCGTTATATGGTCGTAGGCGGCGGTATTGGTGTTCCTCCTATGTTGGGCTGTGCTCAGTATAACGAAGGCAAAGCAACTGCAGTTCTGGGTTTCCGTTCCAAGGATAAAGTGATTCTGCTTGATGGTTTTGAAGAGAATTGTGCCAAGGTGCTGCTTGCTACCGACGATGGTTCTATGGGTCATCACGGCTTTGTGGACGCACTGGTGCGTCAGGAACTGGAGCTGGACGATGCATACGACGGTATTTTGGCCTGCGGCCCTAAGCCCATGCTTCGCAGTGTCGCCCGTGTGGCAGAGGAGTTTGGTATTCCTTGTCTTGTTTCTATGGAGGAGCGTATGGGCTGTGGTGTAGGTGCATGTCTGGTTTGTGCCTGCGATATGGCTGATGGCACTCGTAAGCATGTCTGTAAAGATGGTCCTGTGTTTGACTCTAAGGAGGTGGACTGGAATGCATAATGTGGATATGAGCGTCAATTTAGCCGGCATGGTCATGAAGAACCCCATTGTGGTTGCTTCCGGTACCTTTGGTTTTGGTCGTGAATACAGCCAGTTCTATGATTTGTCCGAGTTGGGCGGCATTTGTGCAAAAGGGCTGACGCTGTACCGCCGTGAAGGTAATCCTGCGCCTCGTATTGCAGAAACTCCTATGGGTATTCTGAACTCTGTTGGTCTGCAGAATCCCGGTGTGGATGCCTTCATCGAGGAAGAACTTCCTTTCTTGCGCCAGTATGATGTTAAAGTCATTGCTAACATTTCCGGCAATACACCTGAAGAATACGGTATCATGTGCGATAAGCTGTCTGCTGCCGGCGTGGATATGATTGAAGTCAATATCTCCTGTCCGAATGTCAAAGCAGGTGGTCTGGCCTATGGCACGAAACCCGAGTTGGCAGCTGAGGTCACCGAGGTGGCTAAGGCCCATTCGGGTAAGGTCCCCGTTATGGTCAAGCTTTCTCCTAATGTTACTGACATTACCGAAATTGCCAAAGCGGTCGAGGGTGCCGGTGCTGATGCAGTGTCCCTGATCAATACCCTGCGCGGAATGCGCATTGACATCAACACTGGTCGTCCGGTTTTAAAGATGAATACCGGCGGTTTGTCCGGACCTGCTGTTCTGCCCGTTGCGGTGCGCATGGTGTGGGAAGTTGCCAGCGCCGTTAAAATCCCTGTTTTGGGTATGGGCGGCGTTTCCAAAGGCTCTGATGCTGCGCAGCTTATGATGGCCGGTGCAACCGCCGTCGCAGTTGGTACGGCTTGTTTTGCTGATCCTTATGCTCCTGTTCAGGTGCGGGATGAATTGGCTCAGATTGCTTATAATAAGAAGTTAGACAAGGTTTCTGACTTGACAGGCACTGTGAAGCCTTGGTAATTGATAATTTAGTTTAGAGAGCGAGCGAAAACCCAAATGACCCGTATTTATTTGATCCGGCATGCGGAGGCAGAAGGGAACTTGTACCGACGCCTTCACGGTTGGTATGATAGTTTAATCACAGAAAATGGTTATAGGCAGATTGCAGCTTTGGAGGAACGGTTCCGTGACATCCAGATTGACGCTGTTTACTCCAGTGATTTATTTCGCACCCGAACTACGGCGGCATCCATCTATAAACCAAAGGGGTTGGAGCTAAAGACTCGCCGGGCATTGCGCGAAATCCATGTTGGAGAGTGGGAAGATCTCCCGTTTGGGGAAGTTGTTTATCGTTATCCGGAGGAGTTTGGTAGGTTTAACAGCAATCACCCTGATTATCACTGCAACGGAAGTGAAACGTTCTTACAGGTAAGAGATCGTGTCAGTGAAGCAATTCTTGGTATTGCACGTGAAAACCCTGGAAAAACGGTGGCCATTTTTTCACATGGAGTTGCCATTCGCAACTCATTGGCAAAGTTTTTGGGCTACTCTATTGATGCAGTCAATGAGAAAGTGCCGCATGGTGATAATACTGCAGTATCACTGCTTGAAGTGGATGCGGATAAGGTAAATGTTGTTTTCTTTAACGACAATTCTCATTTGTCCGAAGAAACTTCTACATTTGCCCATCAGCTGTGGTGGAAGTCAAAGGGTAAAGTTGTGGATGCCAATCTCTGGTTCCGGCCTTTGGATATGGAACGCAACAGTGATTTCTACTACAAAGCGCGCGAAGAGGCTTGGATCACAATACATGGCAGTATGCTCCATTTTGATGGGGAAGGTTTTTTGCGGGATGCCAAGGATCAGGCACAATATAATCCTCGTTCCGTGATGCAGGTTATGTTGGGTGCAGAACCGGCCGGCGTGCTGCAGCTTAATCTGCGCCGTGAAGCAGAAAAAGGTGTCGGTGCGATACCGTTCTTCTATATGTTGCCAAATGCTCGGAAGCGGGGCCTTGGAGTGCAATTACTGGGGCAAGCGGTTTCTACATATCGGCCTTTGGGACGTAAGTATTTGCGTCTGCGTTGTGCTCCGGATAACTATGTAGCTCAGCGTTTTTATAAGCGCAATGGATTTAAAAAGATCGGAGAGGATCCGGGATCTCGTGTTCCTCTTGATATTATGGAAAAATACATTGGATACGAAGAATAAGGAGCGTTATGAACACCGAATTTCTTCCTGTTTGTAAAGCAGATATGGAAAAGCGTGGGTGGGACTGGTATGATTTCCTAATCATTACCGGCGACGCTTACGTGGATCACCCTTCCTTTGGCACGGCTATTATTAGCCGCTTGCTGGAGTCGGAGGGTTATCGTGTTGCCGTTTTGGCTCAGCCGGACTGGCGCAAACTATCTTCTTTTACAGCGCTTGGACGGCCGAGACTTGGCGTCATGCTTTCCGGTGGCAATATTGACTCGATGGTGGCGCACTATACTGTGGCCAAGCGACGTCGTTCGACGGATGCTTACTCACCTGCCAATAAAACTGGTTTGCGCCCGGATCGCGCTACCATCGTTTATTCCAATAAAATAAGAGAAGCTTTTGGCGACATTCCGTTGATTATCGGTGGATTGGAAGCATCTCTTCGCCGATTTGCCCATTACGACTACTGGGATGATAAGGTGCGCCGTTCTATTTTGTTGGACAGCGGCGCAGACATTCTTTCTTACGGTATGGGCGAGACCTCTATGAAGGAAATTGCAGCTCGCCTGGCTTCCGGTACCCCGGTCAGCGAGATCACAGATGTGCGTGGTACGGCTTTCCTTGCAAAAAGCGCTGCTGTATGTGTTTACCCCAAGATAGAGTGTCCTTCGTTTGAGCAGGTTTGTGCCGATAAGCGTGCATACGCAGAGGCGAACAAGATACAGTATGAAGAGCATGATCCCATTCGTGGTAAGGCAATTCTGCAGAAGCACGGTACTCAGGTGCTGATCGTTAATCCTCCTTCTATGCCTCTGACAACGGAGGAGATGGATTTTGTAGCGGAACTGCCCTATGCGCGTGAGCCTCATCCTATGTATGAAGCGATGGGCGGCGTACCCGCTATTGAAGAGGTTCGTTTTTCCATCATTCATAATCGTGGCTGTTTTGGTGCATGTAATTTCTGTAGTTTGGCGTTTCATCAGGGACGAATCATTTCCTCACGGAGCCACGAAAGCGTGATTCGTGAGGCGACCGCCCTGACGAAACACCCCGGATTTAAGGGATACATTCACGATGTGGGCGGGCCTACGGCTAATTTCCGCCGTCCTGCATGCCAAAAACAGATGAAGGCCGGTTTGTGCAAGAATCGAGCCTGCCTGGCTCCGGAACCTTGCCCTAATCTGGATGCTGACCAAAGCGATTATTTGGCTCTGCTGCGCAAGGTGCGGGCGATTCCGGGTGTCAAAAAAGTTTTCATCCGATCCGGTATCCGCTTTGACTATCTGCTGAAGGATAAGAATGGCGAGTTTTTCTCTGAACTGGTGCAGCATCATATTTCCGGCCAGCTGAAAGTTGCTCCGGAACATTGTGTAAACAGCGTGCTGGATTATATGGGCAAACCCCATATCGAGACCTATGAGAAATTTAAGGACAAGTATCAGCGCCTGAACCAGAAGTATGGCAAGGAACAGTATCTGGTACCTTATTTGATCTCCTCTCACCCGGGCTGTACACTGCAGGATGCAGTGCGTCTGGCTGAGTGGCTCAACCGCAATGGTCGTCAGCCGGAACAGGTGCAGGATTTCTATCCAACGCCCGGTACTTTATCCACTTGTATGTACTATACCGGAATCGATCCGCGCACCATGAAGTCGGTGTATGTTCCCACGGATGCCCACGAGAAAGCCATGCAGCGTGCGCTGATGCAGTGGAAACGACCGGAAAAGCGCCGGTTGGTCATGGAGGCCCTTCGCCGCACAGAGCGTATGGATCTGGTGGGATACGGCAAGGAGTGTCTGCTTCGTCCGGATCGCCCGGATGGAGGACAATCCTATAAAGCCGGCGGTAAGGGTTCCGGGAAATCCGCAGGCAAAAAGTCGATACCTGCCAATAAGAAAACGGGCGAGCAGAAATCTACCAGGCCGAAACAAAAAAAGGCAGGATGGGCAAAGGCCAAACCCAAGCCCAACGCCCGAAAAAAGCAAAGATAACAGCGTAATACGGCTGACAGAAGTGCACAGTGAAATGCCCGCCATGATTGGCGGGCATTTTTTGCAGAAGGGGAAAACAAAATGGGAAATCATCGTGAACAGCAGGTTTTAGAATCTATCCGGAAAGAGATGGAGCAGATTCCGGGTCATCTGGGCTTCTATTATAAGAATCTGGTTACTGGATTTGAGTTTGGAGTCCATGCGGATGAGGCTTTTGGCGCAGCCAGCGTCATTAAACTGCCGTTGTTCCTGCATGTGTTGGAACAGGCGGAACAGGGAAAATGGAGCATGGCTGATAAGCTTTTGGTGACAAAAGAGGACATGGTGCCTATCTGCGGCGCACTTACGTTGTTTACAGGAGAAGTGGAAGTAGACATCCGAACTCTTTGCCGTCTGATGATTTCCATCAGTGACAACACTGCAACGAATCGCTTGATTAAGCACTGCACGATCGAAGGAGCGAGTGAAGGCTTTCGTAATATGGGTCTGGAAAAGACCGTATTACGGCGTCGGCTTTTTGATTCGGCTGCTTCTAAGGCCGGAATCCAGAATTCCATCTGCCCTGTGGAGATTGGTATGCTGCTGGAGAAGCTTTATCGAAACGAGTTTGTCAGCGCAGATGTCTGTAAAGAAGCCATTGATACCATGTTCCTGCAGCAGGTGGATCATAAGCTGAACGGAAAACTCTGTGGTCAGGTTGATATTGCCCATAAGACTGGCGAGGACGACGAATTGAGCAATGACGTGGGTATCGTCTATGCAAAGGAACCTTTCGTGATTTGTTTTGCCGGACATCAGACCGATGTCTATCGTTGGGAGGATTTGATGCGCCGCGGCACCTATGATTTGGTAATGGCTCAGCAGGAGGCATGAACATGAGAACGGTATATATCCACGGAGGAACGGTGATCGATCCTTCACAGGAAATGGAGTGCCGTGCGGATGTCGTCTGTATTGATGGTAAGGTCAGCGAAATCATTGTTGTACCCTCTGAAGAGCAGACGGCAGTATGGATCGAGAAGGCTGATTTGTCCATTGATGCAAAAGGTAAGATCGTTACGCCCGGTTTTATTGATATCCATATGCACGAGGACGATTACGATCCTGAAACGGATACTTTGGAGCGCAATATCACAAAGCGCATGGTCCTGATGGGTGTGACCACTGCTGTTGGCGGAAACTGCGGCTCTAACAATGCCGCGCCGGATATTTATCTGGATGCGGTAGACCGACACGGAACGGCTACTAATTTAGCGTTGATGGTCGGCCATACATTCCTGCGTCATCAGTGTGGAGGACACGACAAGTACGCCCCGGTTGATGATGGCGTTATCGAAGAAATGAAACGCTTAGGCGAAAAATATCTGGATGTCGGATGTTTTGGCGTGTCATTCGGTGTAAAGTATATTCCCGGTACACGTTGGGAGGAAATAATCGAACTGGCAAAACTCTGCCGGAAGGATGATAAAATCGTTTCCTCGCATGTCAGAAATGACGTGGATGGCGTGTTTGAGGCCTGCGAAGAGCTGGCTGCCATTGGAAGGGAAGCAGGCGTTAAAGTTCAGTTCTCACACATTGGCAGCATGGGCGGATATGGGCAGATGGCGCAGTTGCTGGAGCAGATTGAGGGATATCATGCCGAGAAGATTGATATGATGTGTGACTGCTATCCCTACGATGCGTTTAGTACCGAAATTGGTGCGACAACCTACGATGCTGAGAATTTTGCAGCGTATAATTCTGATTACAGTCACATTCTGCTGTGTGATGGTCCGTATGCCGGTCAGCGCTGTACGAAGGAGCTCTTCGATGAGATGCGCGCGGTACGTCCTGATACCATGACAGTTGGTTACTTTATGAAGCAGGAAGAAGTTGACATGGCCCTCGCAAAGCCCTATGTTATGTTGGGTAGTGACGGAATTCTGGTTGGGAATCAGGGGCATCCGCGTGCGGCAGGTGCGTTCCCACGTTTCCTTCGCCAGTATGCGGCTGAAGGAAAGATGCCTTTGAGCGAGTGCATCGCAAAGGTAACGACTATGGCGGCGAAACGGCTAAAACTGACGCAGAAGGGAAGTTTGAAACCCGGATGCGATGCAGATATCGTAATTTTTGATTTAGGACGTGTAGAGGACTGTGCGACGTATACGGAGCCTGTCTTGCCGCCCAGGGGTATCGATTGGGTGTTGATTGGCGGAGAGATTGCAGTGAAAGGCGGGCAGCTAATCCGAGATGATCTTGGTTGCTCGGTTCGTGCTTGATATTTGAGAAGAAAAATGGTCTCGCTCAAAATGAGCGAGACCATTTTTAGGCTTTCTTTTGTTCTACTTTTGACATAAACCGATCAACGGTAATAATAGCACGTTTGTGTGTGCCGCGGCCGATCAGCCCTGCTTCATCATATGCAGATACCGCAAAAGTGAACTGCTTGCCGTTGACTTCGATTACTTCACTTTCGGCCCAAACTTTCATGCCGATGGGAGTGGCGGACTCGTGAGTGACATCGATTTGGATGCCGACAGAACCCTGACCCTCATCCAGATACGGCAGCAGGGAAGATGCAGCAGCCTGCTCCATCAAAGCGATCATGGAAGGGGTAGCGAAGACGGGGACAAGACCGGAGCCAACAGCGGAAGCGGTGTTGCTTTCAACGACGACAGTTTCGGCGCGGCCCTTCAGGCCGATTTCGATAGACATATGAACGACCTCCATAAGAAGATTTTTTCCAATACAGTTTACACCACTTTTGTAAATAGAGCAAGAAAAACAGGACGGCATTACATACCGTCCTGTAAATATTAAATGCCAAGTTCGATCCAAAGATCGTTATAAAGGTTGCGAATGTCTTGGGGAAGAGCAACATAGGACTCACAGCGCTCCAAGGTTTCTTCGGATGCAGCCATGATTTCGTAGATTTCGGGATCCAGAGGCTCGCCGTAAAGCTCCTCGTAGTATGCAGGGTACTGTTCCAAAGCCTCGGCATTGGGGGATGCGTACCAGATATAGTCCATGTTTGCCAGATTTGCTTCGGTAGAAGCAATGAAGTTGATCCACTCATGTGCTTCATCCTGATGAGGGGCATCTTTCAGAATACACATGGCATCTACAAACCAGTTGGAGCCTTCCTCAGGAATAACGAAAGCCAGATCCTCGTTGTTGTCCAGCATGGAGAGGTAGTCACCTGCATAATAGGTGGCAATGGCAGCATTTCCGCCCTCCATCTTCATGAAGACCTCGTCCATCACTTTGCCCTGATAGACATTGCGAGAATTGGCATTCGCCAATTTTTCATAGGCTTGGCGGATCTCAAGCTCGTTTGTTGTGTTGACGGAATAACCCAGGCTGATCAGGGAGAAGCCGAGCGCATCGCGCGAGTTATTGATCAACAGGACATCGCCGGCATATTTGTCATCAAACATGACATCCCAACTTGTGATTGGCTCATCGACCATTGTAGTGTTGTAGATGATGCCAACTGTACCCCAGGCGTAGGGAACAGTATACTTGTTGTCCGGGTCGTAGGACAGATTCTTGAAGCGGTCATCGATCAGGGAGAAGTTGGGGATGTTCTCATAGTTGAGTTCCTCCAACATTCCTTCTTCGATGAGCTGGGAGATCATATAGTCGGACGGGACAATGACATCATAGTTGCCGGCACCTGTTTTGAGCAGGGAATACAGAGCCTCATTGCTTTCAACAGTCTGATAGTTGACTGTGATCCCGGTCTTTTCCTCAAATTGGTCGATCAAAGATTCGTCGATATACTCGCCCCAACTGCATACATTGACGACTCGCTGACCTGCGGTACCACGAACAGAAACTACTACACCGACAATGACGGCAACACAAACGACACCGGCCATAACCTTGACGAAAGGTCCGCTGCCGGAAGAACGGCTGCCCTTTCTGGTGCGGCGCGCAGCTTCAGCAGCGGTGGGAAGGGTGCGCCTCTGCTGAACCTGTTTTTCCAAATGTGCTTCACGAACGTTAGTGATAACGAGCAGAATAAGCACGGCGACAAAAAGCAGGGTAGAGATGGCGTTGATTTCCGGAGTGACTCTCTTTTTCGTCATGCCATAGATGGTCATGGCCAAAGTGGAAGAAGAGGAGCCGGCAGTGAAATAGCTGATGATGAAGTCATCGATGCTCATGGTGAAGGCAGTCAATGCACCGGAGACAATTCCCGGTTTAATTTCAGGAAGAATGACCTTCCGGAATGCCTGCATCCAAGTACAGCCCAGATCCATGGCTGCATCCACGAGGTTTTTATCCAGTTGGCGAAGCTTGGGACCGACCGAAAGGATAATATAAGGGATGTTAAAGGTGATATGGGCAATGAGCAGTGTGCCAAAACCCATGGTCAAACGGGTGGGCAGTTCCATAAAATTCTGGATGGAATTGAACCAGATTGCAAAGTCCTTCCAGAAGCCGAAAAATGCCACGAAGAACAGGCACATGGAAACACCGGTAACGATATCCGCGTTCATCATGGGGATATTGTTAATGGTGGTCAAGGTGCTGCGGGCGCGGCGGCGCAGACTGTAGAAACCGATTGCGGCAAAGGTTCCGGCAATGGTGGAGATGATCGTGGCCAGCAAGGAAACCAACAGGGTTGTGTATACACTGCGCATGATGATCCGATCCTGGAACAGCTCCTTGTACCAATGCAGGGAGAAACCCTCCCAGATCGCGTTGCTTTCGCCTGCATTAAACGAAAAAATGATCAGTAGGAAGATGGGGGCATACAGGAACAGGAATACCAAGGCCATGCAGAGGCGACTGGCGGTAGAATTACGTTTCTTCATAGCATCACCGCCTGTTCTTCGCCCTCACCAAATCGATTCATGACCACCATACAGACCACGACAACGATCATCATGACCAAGGAGATGGCGGCACCAAGATGGGGGTTGTATGCTCCGCCCAGGAACTGCTGCTCGATCAGGTCGCCCAACAACATTTGTGTACCTCCGCCGAGCAGACGGGAAATGGCGAAGGTAGATACCGAGGGAACAAATACCATAGTGATGCCGGATAGTACGCCAGGTAGGGAGAGGGGCAGGATGACCTTGCGGAATACACCTGCGGAATTGGCACCCAAATCACGGGCGGCTTCGAGAAGGGAATGATCCAGTTTAACGATAACAGAATAAATCGGCAGGATCATGAAAGGCAGATAGTTATAAACCATGCCCAGAACCACAGCGCCCTGAGTACCGATCATCTGGAAATGGGTGATGGGCTTATACAGAGCGGGGTCAGCGACAAAGTGTATCGCAATATTATTGTACAGGTCGATTAGACCGATGTTGCGGAACAATTGGTTCAGAAGACCGTTGTTCTCAAGGATGGACATCCAGGAGTAAGTGCGAAGCAGGAAGTTTATCCACATGGGAAGCATGATCAGAACCATTGCAATACGCTGGAACCGAGGGCCCTCTTTCGACATCAGATAAGCGATGGGATAACCAATCAACAGGCACACAACAGTGGCGATCAGGGCCAGCTTAAAAGAGCGGCCAAACACCACGGCATAGGAACCCATGTTGGTGAAGTTATCAAATGTGAATCCGCTCTCTGCAGAAGTAAAGGCATATATCACCACCATGATGATAGGAGCCACAACGAACAGAGCCATCCAGATCACATAAGGGATGTTGAAGAGGGCAAGGCGTTTATTCTTCATCCTCGCTGTCCTCCTCGCCGTCAGGGTCCAGACTGGCGTCGTCCAGTTCGTCATATTCCTCAGAGAAGGAGGAATAGTCACCGAACATACCGGAGTACTCACTCTTTTTCATGATGTGGATGCCGTCGGGATCTATTTTGATGCCGATGCGGGCACCTTCTGGGGAGTAGTCAGTGGTCTGAATCAGCCACTTGAAGCCCTTGAAGTCCACGATGATGTCATACTGCATTCCCTTAAAGGTAACAGAGGTGACTGTGCCAATCAATTGCCCCTGTTCCACGGGGACGATATCGATAT
>CAZDXX010000010.1:0-21662 GCA_964509595.1 uncultured Oscillospiraceae bacterium | reverse complement strand
AAGGTCACTGTACCCGACCAGTACATGGGCGATGTCATTGGCGACCTGAACAAGCGTCGCGGCCGCGTTATGGGTATGAACCCCAACGAGGACGGTGACCAGGTCATCGAGGCCGAGGTCCCCATGGCCGAGATGTCTTCCTATGCCATCGACCTGCGTTCCATCACTCAGAGCCGTGGCAGCTTCACCTATCACTTTGTCCGCTATGAGGACGCTCCTCCTGCCGTTCAGGAGAAGGCCATCGCAGAAGCTAAAGCTCTGGCTGAAGCCGAGTAATTTCATAAGCAAAAGCGCCGGAGCATTTTGCTCCGGTGCTTTTTTATGGAGCGTCCTCGTAAACCAGGGCCCCCGGCAAAGCCGAATGGCTTTGTTGGGGAGAGGACGAGCAGTGAAACGAGTGAAATTTCGCCGTCAGGCGGAATGAAGGATGTGGAGCTTGCGAGGACGATGCTCCTCCTGCCGTTCAGGAGAAGGCCATCGCAGAAGCGAAGGCTCTGGCTGAAGCCGAGTAATTTCATAATAATTAAGACCACCGAGGACAACCTCGGTGGCCTTTTTGTCTGAACTCAGTCGGCGTACAATGCTGTAGAGAGGTAGCGGTCTCCCGAATCCGGAAACAGCGTCACAATCGTCTTACCTTTGTTTTCCGGGCTTTTCGCCAGTTTGATGGCCGCACATAAAGCTGCACCGGAGGAAATACCGATCAGGATACCTTCCACACAGCCAAACTTCCGTCCAGTTTCCAACGCATCCTCGTTGGAAACTGTCAGCACCTCATCATACACTTCGGTATTAAGCACTTCAGGCACAAAACCAGCACCGATACCCTGAATCATGTGAGGACCAGCGGCTCCGCCGCTAAGCACAGCCGAAGTCGCAGGCTCTACTGCCACAATTTGTACACTGGGATTTTTGCTTTTCAGATATTCCCCCACACCCGTCAGGGTTCCACCCGTGCCTACACAGGCCACGAATACATCAACCTTTCCATCAGTGTCCTCCCAGATTTCCGGGCCAGTAGTCATCCGGTGAGCGTCTGCGTTGGCGGGGTTCACAAACTGGCCGGGGATAAAGCTGCCGGGGATCTGAGCCGCTAACTCCTCCGCCTTGTCAATAGCGCCCTGCATACCTTTAGATCCCTCGGTCAGCACCAGTTCAGCGCCAAACGCCTTCATCAGAGTGCGACGTTCCACACTCATGGTGTCAGGCATGACAATGATCACCCGATAGCCGCGAATGGCAGCCACAGATGCCAGCCCAATGCCGGTATTGCCGGATGTGGGCTCGATGATGACCGAGCCGGGTTTCAGCAGTCCTCTGGTCTCAGCATCATCCAGCATGGCTTTTGCTGCACGGTCCTTAGCCGAACCAGCGGGATTGAAATATTCCAACTTGGCCATGATTTTTGCTTCCAGACCAAATTTTTCTTCCAGATGGGTCAGCTCCAGCAGTGGAGTCTTACCAATCAACTGCTCAGCAGACGTATAAATATGAGCCATTGTACTACACACCTTCCCGTAAGGTTTCTTATTCGAGTATATTCTTCAGCAACCTACCTTGTCAACAGAAGTTTATTGTCAGCAATTGACGAAATCCATCCCACGGGCTATACTTACGGCAGCAAACAAAAGCGAGGAAAAACCATGAAACGCCTGATTTTACCTTTCTTTGCTCTTGTGCTCTGCCTGACTGCCTGCGGTCAGGAACCCGCACAGCAGCAATTTTTCGCCATGGATACCATTATGTCCATCACTGCATACGGCAAGAACGCGGAAGAAGCGGTCACCGCAGCCGCTGCTGAGGTCAACACTCTGGAAAGTCTTCTCTCGCGCACCCGGGAAGGCAGCGATATCAATCTTCTAAACTCCGACAAATCCGCAGTTGTCTCGGAAGACACCGTCCGGGTCCTATCTCTGGCTTTGGAATGGAACACAAAAACCAACGGTGCCTTTGACGTAACCATTGCACCTGTGGTAACCGCCTGGGGTTTCGGCGGTGCAGGAAATCATCAGGTCCCCTCACAGGAAGAACTGAATGAATTATTAAAGCTGATAGACAGCAACGCATTGACGCTGGACGGCTCCACAGCAAGCTTATCCAAGCCCGGTATGGAAGTAGATTTAGGCGGCATCGCCAAAGGTTATGCCGCCAGCCAGGCAGAACAGGTGATTCGAGATTATGGTATAGAGTCGGCGTTACTGGATTTAGGTCACAACATTACTGTAATTGGCAGCAAACCAGACGGCAGTGCCTGGCGCATCGCCGTGCAGGATCCGGCAGACAGTAACAGCATGGTCGGTATTCTGTCCCTACAGGACTGTTCTGCTGTGACCTCCGGCGGGTATCAGCGTTACTTTGAACAAGACGACCAGCTTTATCACCACATTATTGATCCTCGCACCGGATATCCTGCCGATTCCGGCATTGTGTCTGCTACAGTGGTATGCGCCGATTCCGGTCTGGCTGATCTTCTGTCCACCGCTGTCTTTGTTCTGGGTGTCGAGGACGCTTTGACTCTCTGGCGCACCGAAGGCGGTTTTGATTTGGTCCTGGTCACGGATGATAACACTGTAATCATAACCGAAGGATTGATTGATACGTTCGAATTAAACCAATCCTCTGGCTACGTGTTGGAATATGTAAAAAACTAAGGCGTTGGGTGTGACCCAACGCCTTAGTTTTCAGTCTTCTTTGTCCGTTTCCTCACCGCAGACTATTTTGGAGACCAGTGCCCACTCCACCCGACGGTCGGAAAACTCCACCACTTTAATATGCAAACCGCAGGTTTCCACCTCTACAGTGCTGCCGTCTTCCGGAATAACAGACAATTGGGAAAATACCAAACCGCCCAGAGTATCGAACTCCTCATCCTCCGGTAATTCTATCTCCAGCTCTTCCGCTAACTGTTCCAGTTCAGCCGTGCCGGCCACCTTCCACAAGTTTTCCTCCTGACGGATAATATCCTGTTCATCCTGAGGATCGAACTCGTCATAAATATTACCAACAATCTCTTCCAACAGGTCTTCCATGGTTACCAAACCGGAAGTACCGCCATACTCATCCACCACAATGGCCATATGTACTTTCTTGCTCTGCATATCGCGGAACAGCACATCCGTGCGTACCGATTCCGGTACAAAGTATGCCGGGCGCAGCAGTTCCTGGAAAGAACGAGGTTCTTTTCGGTGTGAATTAAACAAGTAATCACGAGTGCTGAGAATACCAACGATGTCGTCTGCATTTTCATTGTAGACCGGAAAGCGTGACAATCCAGATTCTTCAATCACGCGCAGGATTTCCTCCGCAGGATCATCGATCCAAATCATTACCATATCGGTTCGGTGGATCATCACATCTTCAGCCGTATTGTTGTTGAACTCAAAGATGTTTTCAATCAGTTCTTTTTCATTGCTTTCGATAGCACCTTTTTCTTCTCCGATGTCCACCATCATGAGAATCTCGTCTTCCGAGACCTCTTCCTCGATGTCTCTGGGGTCAATTCGCATCAGGCGCAGAACTCCGTTGGAACACTTAGTCAAAAACCAGCTTAATGGGCGGAAAATCATCGACAATACACAGCCCATCGTGCAAGTGGCATACGCCGCCTCGTCCGCCTTTTTAAGTGCTACGCGTCTGGGCACTAACTCGCCCAGAACTAAAACCAAACAGGTCAAAACCAGCGTGATCAATATCATGGCAATCACACGGAGCGTCTCTTCACTTAAACCCGTTACCCCACAGCGGTCCACCAACCAGCCAACCAGAAGGTCAGAGAAAGCATGCGCCGAAAATGCGGATGCCAGAAAACCGGTCAAGACAACACCGATTTGGACAGCGGCCGCAATTTTATCCGGTTTTCGAAACAATTTAAGCAATCTGACAGCCCGTTTGTCCCCCTCTTCTGCCTGCTTGCGCATCTTGGTTTCCGAGAGAGCATCAATGGCAGCTGCAGCAGCAGCAAAACATGCATGAAAAACAATCAAAATAACCAAAACTACAATCCAAAGCAATAATGGGTCCTCTAACAAGGTGATTCCTCCTCAAAAGGTTAAATATAATGTGTAGTAAGAAGTATATCACACTCTTTTCAGAAAATCATCAAAAAGTTTTCATTTCGTGTACACACAGCAAAAAAGTTTGCTATAATAACCGCATAACCGCATATTTTCAAACACATTCCATTGCGCACAGGAGGCAATCATGGCTTCACCATTCAAATTTCAACTGCGGCAAACACTTCACAATTCTCTCTTTTTCGTACGCGGTGTACTGATTGCCGTTCTGATTGGCTTAATTTGCGGTGCCGTCAGCTCTGCGTTCTACTACGCGTTCACTTGGGCGACTGATTTGCGCACCACTTATCCCTGGATGCTATGGTTACTGCCAGTGGCCGGCGTTATCATCGTCCTGTTTTACCGTGTCTGCCATATGGAACGGGACAAAGGCACCAATCTGGTGCTGACTACTGTGCGTGAAAAAACAACATTGCCGTTCCGCACTGCTCCTCTGGTCTTTATCTCCACTATTATCACTCATCTGGCAGGCGGTTCTTCCGGCCGCGAAGGCGCCATTCTGCAAATTGGAGGTTCCGTTTCTGCCTCCATTGGTCGTCTTCTGCGTTTGGACGAGAATGGCCTTCGTATTATTACCATGTGTGGCATGTCTGCTGCTTTTTCCGCGCTGTTTGGCACTCCGCTGGCCGCAGCTGTCTTCGCCATGGAAGTGATCAGCGTTGGTGTCATGTACTATGCCGCCATTGTCCCCTGCATTGTGTCCGCTATTGTTGGCCTTTGGGTCGCCCAACAGTTCCAAGTGCCCGGCACCGCTTTTGCACTGGCTGAAATTCCTGCTACAACACCCCTGACTTTGGTGAAAATAATAGGCATGGGTGTTTTGTTCGCCCTTCTGTCCATCCTCTTCTGTTTTGTCATGCACGGCACTCACAAACTATATGATCGTTTCCTTCCCAACCGTCTGGCTCGAGTTATCACGGGCAGTTGCATTGTTATCGGTCTGACCTACCTGATTTGGCTCTGGAACCCCGGCACGTATGACTATAATGGCGCCGGCGAAGCCATTATCCACGCTGCCATTGAGGGTCATGCCCGGCCGGAGGCTTTCCTTCTGAAAATCGTGTTCACTGCCGTCACGCTGGGAGCAGGCTTCAAGGGCGGCGAAATCGTCCCGGTTTTCTTCACCGGGGCCACCTTCGGCTGTGTTGCAGCTCCCCTGTTAGGGCTACCTGCTTCCTTCGGTGCTGGTCTTGGCATGGTCAGCGTATTCTGCGGCGTGACCAACTGCCCATTGACCTCTATATTGCTGGCACTGGAGCTGTTTGGTTCTGCCGACAGTTTTAGTGTTCAAGGGCTGGGTTTGTTCGCAGTCAGCATTGCTGTGTCCTACATGCTTTCCGGCTACTATGGCCTGTACAGCGAACAAAAAATCATGTACGACAAATTTCACCCGCTGTTCATTAACCGCAAAGCCCACTGAAACCGTTTATTTTCTCCGGAAAGGCTGTGAACGTCATAAACATCTTCGATATCATGGGCCCGGTTATGGTAGGCCCTTCCTCTTCCCACACCGCCGGTGCTGTACGCATCGGCCTGATTGCCCGCCGACTGCTGGGTTCTCAGCCAGTCAGTGCTGAGATCCTTCTCCACGGTTCCTTTGCCGCCACCGGAAAAGGCCATGGGACAGATAAGGCACTGGTGGCCGGTTTGCTGAGCATGCAGCCGGATGACCCCAACATTCCCCGCGCGTTTACTCTGGCCGAACAGGCGGGTATGGCACTGCGCATGGGTTCTATCGACCTGCGAGGCGCCCATCCCAATACGGTGACTCTGAAAATCACCAATTCCGAGGGTCGCACTTTGGATATCAATGCCTCCAGCCTAGGGGGCGGACGCGTGCGAGTCAACGCGCTGGACGGCTTGGAAGCCAGTTTCACCGGAGATTACCCTACTTTGATTATCCGCAATGAGGACCGTCCCGGCCATGTTGCTGAAGTGGCCAACCTACTTAGCGATCGCGGAGTCAATATCGCCACCATGCAGCTTTACCGTGATCGTCGAGGTGGCTTGGCTGTCATGGTCATCGAAAGCGACCAACCCATACCGGAGGATATTGTAGAGAGTCTGCGCCGCAGTCCCGGTATCGTCCGGGCTGTCTATCTGGATATGGGAGAAGGTGAGTAACCATGGCATTTCAATCAGTAGAACGTTTGCTGTCCACCGCCGCGGACAAGCCCTTATGGCAGGCCATTTTGGAAGACGATTGTCGGGATCGGGGCGTCAGCCACTCAGACAGCTGGGAGAAGATGTCCTCACTTTGGAGTGCTATGGCCCGCTCTGTGCAGGACTATGATGGCAAGCGCTGTTCCGCATCCGGGCTGGTGGGAGGCGGTGGGGCCGCTATGGAAGCCGTCGAAGAAACTTTGTGCGGTCCCTTTATCCAGTCTGTCATTGCCACCGCCCTAAAAACAGGCGAGTGCAACGCCTGCATGGGGCGCATCGTAGCTGCGCCCACAGCAGGAGCATCCGGCGTCATGCCCGCCGTTCTGCTCCCTGTACAGAAGAAATATCAGTTTTCCGATCAGGTCATGGTCCAAGCCCTCTATGTGGCCGCTGGTTTTGGTCAGGTCATTGCTACCCGCTCGTCCATTTCCGGTGCGGAGGGTGGTTGCCAGGCCGAGATCGGTTCCGCCAGCGCCATGGCCGCTGCTGCTTTGGTCTTTCTTCGCGGCGGCACACCGGATCAAATGGCCGCTGCATGCGCCATGGCTATCAAAAACCTGTTAGGATTGGTTTGCGACCCGGTTGCAGGACTGGTGGAAGTTCCCTGCGTCAAACGCAATGTGATTGGCGCCATGAATGCCCTGTCCTGCGCGGACATGGCTCTGGTCGGCATTTCTTCTGCCATCCCCTGTGACGAGGTTATCGACGCTATGCGTGCCGTAGGCGACGCTCTGCCCTCTGCTCTGCGTGAAACCGGCTTGGGTGGCCTTGCAGCTACTCCAACAGGGCGTCGTGTAGCGCAGCAGCTGCTGAAGTAGCTTGTCGTACTCTGCGCACTGTGATATACTGAAACAACAAACTGTTCCGGGAGTGAGATCCATATGGCACGTACCATCGATGGCCGTCTGGCCTATGCTGATTTGCTGCGTGTGCTTGCCACCATCGCCGCAGTGGTTCTGAGCACATCCATATACTGGCTGGACGGAGCCGCAGGCAGCTCCGCCTACACCGTTCTGTATACCTACAATGTTTTGACCCGCTGGTGTGTCCCCCTGTTTGTCATGCTTTCCGGCGCATTTCTCCTGGACCCCAAAAAAGGTGTGAAACTGCGGGATATTTTTCTGCGATATACGTTGCGCATTGTCATTGCCATTCTGGTCTGGGGTACGATCTATGCTCTGCTGGGCTGCAAAAGTTTCACTTGGTCGAATATCAAGACAGCTTTGATCGGCATTTTCTGGGGTGATATTAAATATCATCTGACCTTCCTGTGCATCTTTATCGGATTGTATCTGGTCACCCCCGTCCTGCGTGCTTTCGTGCGCGGCGCCTCCCGCCGTGATTTCCACTGGTTCTTCCTGCTGGTCTTTTTGTTTTGCTCTCTCCTGCCCACTCTGGAGACATTATTCCCCGGTAAGATCGCTTTGCTCTCGGTCTGGGCCGATATGCTGGATATCCATCTGGTACTGGGTTATGTCGGATTTTACGTTGCAGGCTTCTATCTGAAGAACTATACACTGGGCCGTCTGGCAGAGTTCATCATTTACATACTCGGCATACTGGCAGTCGTTGCAACCGTATGGGGAATTCACACGTGGACCGGCACCTCTGTGCTGACAGATTATCACGCCCCACATGTCGTCTTAATGTCAGTAGCCATTTTTACGCTATTCCGCTATGTGCTGGGTGTCAGTGATGAGCGTTCCCGCCGTCAGCGGCTGGGCGGCGTTGCCCGTATCTCCTTTGGCATCTATCTCATCCATGTGTTTTTCCTGATGATTTTGGACCACTTCGATATTACCGCCCTTTCCTTCAACCCTATTATTGCTGTTCCGGTTCTCAGTGCCGTTGTATTCCTGTGCTCCTTCATCATCGCATGGCTGATTTCCAAGATCCCTCTATTGGGCCGACTTTTAACATAAGAGGTCTGTCACATGCTGTTTTCCAGTTCCGTATTCCTGTTTGCCTTCCTCCCTATCGTTTTACTGCTTTATTACGGCCCCCTGCGCTTTACGCGCCGGGGGCAAAATGTGTTTCTGCTGATTGCATCCCTGTTCTTTTACGCCTTTGGTGAACCGACCTTCGTTTTGGTCATGATGGCTTCCATTCTGATCAACTGGCTCTTGGGCCTTTGGGTTGGTCTTTATCGATCCAGCGGACGCTCTACACGCCTGCCCATGGTGTGCACTGTCGTCCTCAATCTGGCTCTTTTATTCGTCTTCAAATATCTGACCTTTGTTCTTTCCACGCTAAATGCCCTTGGTGCTCAGTTGGTCGTTCCTGTGATTGAACTGCCCATCGGCATCTCTTTCTTCACCTTCCAGGCATTGAGTTACGTCATTGATGTGGCACGAGATAAAAAGCCGCCCCAGCGCAGCCTGTTAGCTGTAGGTCTGTACATTTCCTTCTTTCCTCAGTTGATTGCCGGCCCAATCGTCAAGTACGACACGGTCGCCGAACAACTCCATTCCCGCCGGGAAACCTGGGATCTGTTCTCCTCCGGCGTGTGCCGTTTCCTGATTGGTTTAGGCAAAAAAGTTCTGTTGAGCAATCAACTGGCACTGGTAGCCGATGCCGCCTTTTCTGCCGGTGATGCGCTGACCACCACGTTTGCATGGCTGGGCAGTATTTGCTATTCTCTGCAGATCTACTATGACTTTTCCGGGTATTCCGACATGGCCATCGGTCTGGGTCGGATGTTTGGCTTTGAGTTTCTGGAAAATTTCAACCACCCCTATGCCGCCACTTCTGTTACAGACTTCTGGCGGCGTTGGCACATCTCTCTATCCAGCTGGTTCCGGGATTATGTATACATTCCGCTGGGCGGAAACCGTGTATCCGCTCGTCGGCATACCCTCAACCTGTTTGTGGTATGGCTGTTAACCGGAATTTGGCACGGCGCAGGCTGGACCTTTATCCTGTGGGGGCTGTTCTACTTTGTCTTGCTCTGGGCCGAAAAGCATTTAAATTGGGCCCAAAACTGGCCTGTCCTTCTTCGCCGCATCTATACCCTGCTGGCTGTTAATTTCGCATGGGTCGTCTTCCGCGCAGATGGCCTGCGCCATGCGGCGAAGTACCTGTTCTCCATGCTTGGCTTTGCTCCCGGTGGGCTTACCGGCGGCGCCGCACTGTGGCTTTCCGAACACATCTTGGAGATTGTACTGGGTCTGGTTCTTGCTGTTCCTGCCGCTCGATGGCTGAGAGAAAAATTGTATTCTCTGCGCTCCCTTCGCCCTGTCTGGGATGTATGCTATACCATTGGCCTGATGATCATTCTGGTTCTCTCGTCCACGCTTTTGATTAAGGGCAGCTACAACCCCTTTATCTACTTTAATTTTTAAGGAGGTGTAGCCATAATGAGAAAAATTTTCCGTTCCCGGGAACATATCACCGCCGTTGTCTTTCTGGCTATCCTCTTGATCGGGGTGTGCCTCTGGCTTTACGGTTATTTTGCTCCGGCTGACACTTTCGGCATGGCGCCCGCAGTGCGCGCTACCTCCCTGTCCGATGCTTTCGCCAACGCAGAGACGATCATCAATGATTCTCTGGATCGATCCCATAACTTTATTCAGCTCTATGGCGGCGTACAGCGTCTGCTGGGTCGCCGCGTACTGAACGATGTAGAAACTCAGAACACTGTTTACAAACTATCGGACGGCTCAATCACGTTCATCAATTCAAATCCTGCCACAAATCTTTCCGACCATGCGGATTCCTATCTGGCCTGGCAGGATGCTCTGGCAGAACTGGATATTCCACTACTCCACCTACAGGCACCTCAAAAAATTGGCAAAGAAGATGCTCCCACGCTCCCAAACGGCATAACCGATTACGGCAATCAGAACGCCGATCAGTTTATTTCCCTGATCTCCTCAGCCGGCGCATCGGTTCTGGATTTCCGTGAAACCCTGAAGGAGGATGGCGCGACTTGGACATCCTATTTCTTCACCACCGATCACCACTGGAAACCAGAGACTGCTCTGCTGTGCACACAAGTTCTAGTGGACTATTTGAACCAAAACTATGATATGGACCTGGACTCTGCTCTAACTGACTCGGACTCCTTCACTGCTCAGGTATATGAGAATATTTTTCTGGGCAGCCAGGGCAAGCGCACCGGTTCCCTGTATGCCGGCATTGACGACCTGACGATTTTGACTCCAAGTTACGAAACCAGTTTCACCTACTCCATCCCTTCTATGGAAACCGTTCGCACCGGTCCCTTTGAGGAAAGTCTGCTCTTTCCAGAGCGGCTGGAAGAAGGTGATTTGTTCCAGACCAATCCTTATACCACGTATTCCGGCGGCGACTATGGCTTTGCTCAGATGACCAACTATGAGAATCCTGACGGGCCAAAGATTCTGCTTCTGCGCGACTCTTACAGCTGCGCGCTGGCTCCCTTCCTGGCATTGCAATGCAGTGAACTGACCACCATTGACCCTCGCTATTTTGAGGGCGATCTTATGTCCTGCGTGGAACAGATCAACCCTGATTTGGTCATCACCCTTTATACCCCCGGCGCCGTAGCAAACGATTCTTTCTTCCAGTTTTTCAGCGAATCCTGAGCGAATGCAAAAGCGGCGGAGATCAAGTTCTCCGCCGCCTGTACGTTTATATTCTTTTTAAATCATTCATCGTATCACGAATCACCGTTGCTGATAAGTAGGGGCTTAGAAAAGAGACCAGCTGCTCCAGCGTCACTGTTCTGGCTGCGCCGGTCAGCGGCTTTTTCATGACAAGAGGAAACCGTTTTGCCAGCACCGACCTCGCGCCCGGATGATCCAGCAGTTCTCCCACCGTGATTTTGTTATTCTTCAAATCCAAATTGCTTCACCTCCCACATATTCTATGCGGAGACTTCAGCAATTGACCATTTTCAGGAGGTTTTCTCATGCTTATTAAGCCCTATCTCGACCATGTCCCCCATTTTCACCCCACTGTCCGTGCCGCAGAAAACGTATCTATCATCGGCAACGTCACGCTGGAGGAACACTCCAGCCTTTGGTACGGCACCATCGTTCGCGGCGATGCGGCTCCCATTGTGATCGGTGCCAACACCAACATTCAAGACGGCTGCATCCTTCACGCCGACCCGGGCATTCCCGCCGTAATTGGCAAAAACGTCACCGTTGGCCACGGTGCCATTCTCCACGGCTGCACCGTAGGAGACAACTGCCTGATCGGAATGGGTGCCACTCTGCTGAACAACTGTGTCATCGGTGATGGCAGTATCATCGCCGCAGGCGCTCTGGTCACTGAACGTACCGTCATTCCTCCCAACAGCATGGTCATGGGCTGTCCCGGAAAAGTGGTGCGTACCATTCGTCCCGAAGAGCTGGGTGTCAACCGTGCCAGCGCTGATCATTATGTGGAACTGGCTGCTGAACAGCTTCCTCTTGCGGAAAATCCTTCCTTTGGCCAAAATGTTGACGAATAATTTGTTCTTTTCCCTCTCATAATAGGGTCGTACCCAAAAAGGAGGAGTATGATTATGGACAACAAGAATGCCAACCCCAGCATCGAGTGTACCGTCACCAGTTGCGCATATCACTGCAACGACAAACAGTACTGCTCTCTGAACGCCATTAAGGTGGGTCATCAGGAGACCAATGTGGCCGCCGCCGGCGCCACCGAATGCGCTTCCTTCCAGCTGGGCGATCACGGCACCGCCTGCAAGTAAAATGCAAAAATCGGCGCCCTGCGTTTGCAGGGCGCCGATCCTTTTTCACAGCAGTTTGCCTTAGTCAGTGACGTAGGGCAGCAGAGCAATGTGACGAGCACGCTTGATAGCATCGGTCAGCTGACGCTGATGCATAGCACAGGTGCCGGTGGTACGACGGGGCAGAATCTTGGAGCGCTCGGACATGAAACGCTTCAGCTTAGCAACATCCTTATAATCGATGTGCTCCACCTTGTCGACGCAGAAGGCGCAAACCTTACGGCGCTTACGGCCGCGGGGGCGCTGCTCTCTGTTCTCAGCCATGGTACTAACCTCCTTCTAGTCGGATCAACGGGAACTTGTCCCGGATCAAATCAAATTTTAAAAGGGCAACTCGCCGTCATCCTCACTCAGCTCAGCGAAGTGATCGCCGGCAGGAGCAGGTGTCCCGTAGTTGGGAGCGGGAGTGCCGTAGTTGGACGCGGCGTTGTAAGCGGGAGCGGAATAGTTGTTATAACCGCCGCTCTCACCGTCGCGTCGGGAATCGCCGAAATAGACATTGTCAGCCACGACCTCAGCAGCCGTGCGCTTGTTGCCATCCCGGTCGGTGTAATTGCGCATCTGCAAGCGGCCTTCCACCAAAATCATACGACCCTTCTGGAAATAGCTCGACAGGAACTTCGCGGTGTTGCGCCAAGCGACAATCGTCACCCAGTCAGTCTGACGCTCGCCGTTAGCGTCCTTACGGTCGCGGTCAACGGCGATGTTGACCGTAGCGACTTCCACACCGTTGGGAGTGGTGCGCAATTCGGGGTCAGAGCCCAAGCGGCCCTGCAAAATGACTCTATTCAGCATTTTGACCCCTCCTTAGTTGTCCTTGCAGACGATCAGGGAACGCATCACGCTGTCGTTGATACGCATCTGACGATCCAGCTCTGCGGGCAGAGTGGGCTCGGCAGTAAAGGTCATCAGCACATAGTAGCCTTCGTTGATGTCATCGATGGGATAAGCCAGATGACGCTTGCCCCACTCATCAACCTCAGCAACAGTACCACGCTGCTCGATAACAGTCTTGAACTTCTCAATCAGAGCGGCGGTAGCCTCCTCACCCAGGTCGGGCTTCAGGATCATGACCACTTCATAATTAGCGTTGATCTTTGCCATTGTTGTTTGCACCTCCTTATGGACTTATGGCCTCCGGTCTCTGCCGAAGGCAAGGATGATACTTGTCACACTGACAAGCCATATAATTTTATCAGAAAATTTGGATTTGTCAAGGGTAATCACCTATATATTACTTTACAAATGCAATTATAAATGTTAATATTTCGTTGACTGGTTTCCACACCCGGTCCAAGCACGGCTTTTGCCGTGTTCGTTCGGCGGTTTTTCATAGGACCGTCGTTCTCTAAATACAAAAATGGAGGTTTTTTTATGCGCAAGTTTACCACCCGCGACTTGACCCTGGCCGCCATCGTGGCGGCCATCTACGCGGTCCTGACCATGCTGCTGCCCGGTCCGTCTTACGGCTACACCCAGCTGCGCGTGGCCGAAGCACTGACCGTACTGCCCTTCCTGTTCCCTGCTGCGGCCCCCGGCCTGGCTGTGGGCTGTCTGATCGCCAATCTGCTTTCCCCCTATGGACTGATCGATGTGGCCTGCGGAACGCTTGCCACTGCCTTAGCCGCATTCCTGACCATGAAAATGCCTAATAAATGGCTGGCTCCCCTGCCTCCCGTACTCTGCAACGGCATTATCGTGGGCGGTATGCTGGCCTGGTATGAGGCTGGTTTCGGCCCAAATTTCTGGCCCATGTTTGCCATCTCCGGTCCCGGCGTAGCTTTGGGTGAGCTCATTGCCTGCTATATTCTGGGGCTGCTCCTTTTGAATGTCCTCCCCCGCATCAGTTACTTCAAGAAACTAATGGTACCGCGATGACCCCATCACTTTAATAAGGCAGGTAAACTCATGTCCCATTCCGCCATGTGGAAAAAGTATATGGTCCGCTTCGTTCTGCGCGTTCTAATTCTTGCGGCCGTTGTCTTACTTTTTATATTCCATCCGTCCAGTTTCTCTATTCTGGATGGCATGGCGTTTTTTCACAAGTTTTCGCCGCTGCATCTGCTCTGGCTACTTTGGATGGGTGACATGATTCTGCAGTTGATTCCGTCCCGCAGCAATGTGGCCCTCGGTTCCCAAAAACATTTCGCCTGTTATTATGAAGACTCCAAGAGCGTAGAACCTGCCGTTTTGCGTGCTTTCGTCAATTCCAGTGATCGGGGCGCACTCAAGGTGTTTGTCATTTGGTTTGTTTTGACCGTCATTCTCGGTGTTCTTTACATAGCTGACGTGCTCAGCGCATCAATTCTTCTGCTGATTTCTGTCTTCTTTTTCCTGTGTGATTTAATTTGTGTACTATTCTGGTGCCCATTCCGTGTTTTTCTGATGAAAAACCGATGCTGCACCACCTGCCGTATCTTTAACTGGGATCATTTGATGATGTTTTCCTTCCTGGTATTTGTCCCCAGTTTCTACACACTCTCCCTGTTCTTTGCATCCGTTGTGGTTTTTGCCGTCTGGGAATTTCGTTTTCACCGCTACCCAGAGCGCTTCTGGGATCGCACAAACCGTGCTCTGAGATGTGTTTCCTGTACCGATAAACTGTGTGCTTGCACCGCATGCATTCGAAAGCCGAAACGCTAAAAAATGTGCGAACGCTGTCTGCGTTCGCACATTTTTTATTTTTTCTCATCAAATTTTTGAACATGCTCTCTAATTTTCTGGAACGTCTCCTCGCTGAGATCATGCTCCACCTTACAGGCGTCAGCCGACGCCACCTCGGGGTCCACTCCCAAGCGAACGAAGAAGTCCGTCAGCAAACGATGGCGTTCATAAACACGCTGAGCAATCTCTTCTCCCCCAGGCAGCAGCGTAATAGAACCGTCGGCATCCATTTGAATATACCCGCTCTCCCGCAGCTTTTTCATAGCTACACTAACGCTGGGCTTGGAGAAATTCAATTCGTTGGCAATGTCAATGGAGCGCACGTGCCCCTTTTGGATCCGAAGACTGAGAATGGTCTCCAGATAATCTTCCGCGGATGCATAAACCTTCACGACAGCGCCTCCTCCTTTTAACCGTCACTGAGGACGAAATGATAAAACCGCAGCACCTCATACCAGTCGTCGCTTTCAAAACAGACGCTCTTGCCATTCTTCAGGGTCGCGCCGGGATAGAAAGACTTAGAGTAAGCAATTCGATGCTCCCGGAAATAAATCTCGGTCTCGAAATACGGCGGCAGCTCCACCTGACAGTTGGCTGCGTTCCTGACTGCCTGTTCTGCCGCAGCACGGATACGATCCACCGCCTCATCGGGATGCATGGCGTATACACCACCGCCAATTCCCTCGTTCACAGGCACGGTGGTAATGCCTGGAATCAGTTCCTTCGCAAACTCGCACAGAGCCTTATCACCGGTCACGAGAGCCACGGGCACCTTGTAGTAGCCGGCAGTATAGGCGTTCAGCAAAAATTCACTGGCACGAACACCGTTGAGCAGCACATAATCATTGCGCAGGTTCATGGTGTGGGACAGAGGGTTACCCGGACACGAGGCCCAAGCGTGATAACCGGTAAAGAACACGGCCCCGTACTTATCCCGATCCAAACCGGTCATCATGGACAGTAAATCGCCCGCCCAGCCACGATGCATATGCGCCTTGCGTGGCAGCGCTGCCGCATCAATGTTGCGGGCAGAGTCATGGGCGTCCTTGACCAGCACTTCCTCGGCACCGGCAGCCAACGCACCTTCGCAGGCTGCAGCCACCTCACGAGTCATCTGCTTCTGCAAAGGCACATAATTTCGATCATCGTTACGCTCCGTTTCAGGCCATACAGCAATGCCGCATGTACCCTCCATATCAGCACTCAGATAAACTTTCATTTGCATCCTCTCCTTTGCAAAATCGTTTTTTCCACTTGCTCCAATTGAGCCGGAGTATTCACCCCCAACATCTCTTCAGGAGTACAAGAGGAGCATACTCCCACTTTACCGCCGCGCTCCAACAACCAGGCCGGCACATCGGTCAGATAATACTCTCCCTGGGCATTATCACAGCGCAAATATCCCAGTGCTTCAAACAAATCCGGTGCACGGAACAGATATACGCCTGCGTTCAACTCCCGCACAGACTTCTCTTCCGGTGTACAATCTTTATCTTCCACGATTCGCGCAAAGCTACCGTCCTCCGCCCGAATCACACGTCCATAGGGCAGTTCTTCTTCTGAAATACCGGAAAGGACGGTGCAGACATTTCCGTTTTCCTCATGGGTACGGCACAGAGACTCATAAGTCTCTTTCTTCATCAGGGGCATGTCACCGCAGCACACCAAGACATTTCCATTGAACCCGTCCAACTGTGATGCGGCACACTGAACAGCATGGCCGGTACCCAGCTGCTCGGCCTGTATGGCAGAAGGATAGTCAGGATACGCAGCTTCCACGTCTTCTTTGCGGTAGCCCACCACCAGCACAATGTTTTCTTTGGGCAAAAAGGACAGGGCATCCAGCACATAACCCAGCAGTGGCTGCCCGGCAGCTTCCCGCATTACCTTTGGCAAGGTAATTCCCTCGGTCTGCAACCGGGTTCCCTTTCCGGCCGCTAAAACAACAGCTTTTGTTTCCATCTGTGTTCCCTCGATTTCCTTTAGAGTTCCGTTTCCACGGCAAGCCGCATGGTATATTGCATCTCAATTAGTTCGGGCAGGAGCTGTTTTATCAAGGCAGTTCCCTCGGTCGATGTATCGGACAGAATATATACTTTCTCCTCATACGAATTTGCAGCTTCCAACACAGCTTTTACCTGCTGGGACGCAAGGCTCCCATCCGGGAAAGCCTCCACATCGGTGTCCCAGCACAACAATCCGTTTTCTTCAGCTTCTGCGCAAGCCCCGATACTCTGTTCGTCCTGAGGCAGTATCGTATATGTATTAACATGAGCGATTTGCGTCAATAACCGGTTTCCTTGCTCTGCCTGTTCGGCGACCTCATCCGTCGTTGCGCCCGAAACCATCAATCCAACCGCGTGTCCGTCGCAAAGTACTCGTCGAATCGCTTCGTCATAGTCCGCCAATTGCGCTGCAGGGAAAAAGAACAGCGCACTGATTTGATAATATTCTAATCTTGCAAGCAGGCTTTCCAGTCCATCGGTCTGATCGGCCCGGAATGCCAGGTACATACTCACATCGCTTTTATCAATATCCGGAATGGAGGGCGTAACGGAAGGCGTAGGCGGTGTGGTGCTCGTTGGAGTCGGCGTAACTACAGGCGTTTCATACTGTACCTGTGCTCTGCGCCAGTCACGCAGACGCTCCGCCATCAGCATTTGTGCCTGATCTACAAACTGGGTGTCATCTCGTGTGGCAGAAGAGTTTCGGATACGAACCAGCGGTCCATAGACTGTGGTTCGACTGGAATAGACCAAGCCAAAATATTCACAGACAAACCGGGCAGGTACATAGATTCGTCCATTGCGCGTTACAGCTCGAACAGATTGGCTGCTTCCGTTGCGATCCACACAGGTACCCGCATTCAAATCAAAATTCAAGGTCAAATCTCTGGTATAAATCATCAGAGTATTATTGATGCTGCTATAGATCGGAAAAATCCCCAGACTGATACCAGTTGCATTATTATCCAAGGCAGTATATGGCACGTAGTACTGTCCACCGACCGTAATGGGCATAAATCGATCTTCCAACGACAGCAAAGTATCGTTGACCGCCATAAAGCATGGGTCGCTCGATGCGCCCAATGTCACAGATGCAGACAAAAGGCTAATACAGACCAAAACTACGCATAGAATGGATAAAATCCGTTTTTTCATCGAGAAACCCCCTTTCTTTTTGGCCGCATGTGCGGTATGATAATGCAAACACAAACCTATTCCATTGGTTCCATAAACGTATTTGTTATTATAACATAGGAACGGCGTTTGTGCAATCAATTAGGAAAAGACTCATATAAAGAAAGAGGAAACCCTATGGATTACATGAAAGAATCTCTCCGCCTGCATACCGAATGGAAAGGCAAGCTGGAAACCGTACCGAAAATGACTGTAGACAACAAGGACGCACTCTCAGTTGCTTACACGCCCGGCGTTGCCGCACCCTGTGTGGAGATTCAGAAGAATCCGTCCCTGTCTTATGAATTGACTGGTCGCGGAAACACTGTCGCTGTCATTACTGACGGTTCCGCTGTGCTGGGGCTGGGTGACATTGGGCCTGAGGCCGGCATGCCCGTTATGGAAGGCAAATGTGTCCTATTCAAGTCCTTCGGCGGTGTAGATGCCATCCCACTGTGCCTGCGCACCAAAGATGTAGATGAATTCGTCAACGCCGTGGCTCTACTAGCCGGTTCCTTCGGTGGCATCAATCTGGAGGACATTGCCGCGCCTCGCTGCTTTGAGATTGAGCGCAAGCTGAAAGAGCGCTGCGATATTCCCGTGTTCCACGATGATCAGCACGGCACTGCCATCATTGTGGCCGCCGCTGTAACCAATGCTCTGAAAATCACCGGCAAAAAGCTCAGTGAGCTGAAGGCTGTGTTCTCCGGCGCTGGAGCTGCCGGCACCGCTATCTTCAAGCTGCTGCATACCATGGGCCTGCGCAATGCAATTATCTGCGACCGTAAGGGCGCCATCTATCGCGGGCGTCCGGATTTGGCTGATAATGCCGCCAAACAGGAACTGGCTGACATGACCAACCCGGACAACCTGCAGGGCTGTCTGGCCGATGTTATCAAGGGCGCCGACCTGTTTGTGGGTGTGTCCGCCCCCGGCGAAGTCACCCAGGATATGGTTCGCTCCATGGCCAAGGATTCCATTCTGTTCCCCATGGCTAACCCCACACCCGAAATCATGCCTGACCTGGCCAAGGCCGCCGGTGCTGCCGTAGTGGGTACCGGCCGCAGCGATTTCCCCAACCAGATCAACAATGTTCTGGCGTTCCCCGGCGTGTTCCGCGGGGCCTTCGATGTACGCGCCAGCGTAATCAACGAAGAGATGAAGATGGCCGCCGCACAGGCTCTGGCTGATCTGGTGGGCGATGATCTGTCCCCCGATTACATTGTCCCTGCCGCCTTTGATCCCCGCGTAGCTCCCGCCGTGGCTGCCGCAGTCGCTCAAGCCGCCCGTGAAACCGGCGTGGCAAGGATCTGATCGTTCAACTACTGATAGGTAACCCCCCGATTGGTTTACAAATTCTTTTGAACCAATCGGGGGGTCGTTTTCATTCGGCCATAAACAGTGTTTTCAAAAATCGGGAGAAAATTCTTCCCACCGTCAGGCGCTCCACCGCGCTTTCGGCCACGATATCAATGACCTCCTGCTCCACACCGTCTACATACACGACCATGGAGCCCAACTTTTGTCCGGCTTCTACCGGTGCTTCCACATTCTCTGCCAGAGTCAACTCCGTGGTTACTTTATCCTTATCTGACTTCTCAAGCAGAATACGACAGAATCGCTCCGGCACAGGCTGAACTGTATCCGAATTGCCCAGCAAAACATCGATGGGCGGTAAGGCCTGATCAGGATACACATCCATCAGTGCGTAGTTGGCAAATCCGAAGTTCAACATACTTTTTGCTGTTTCAAATCGCTTGTCGGACGTTTCTGCTCCCATAACCACCGCAATCAGTTCCATACCGTCCCGCTCGGCGGTAGCAGACAAACAATAGTGCGCCCCATCCGTAAACCCGGTTTTCAGACCGGTGGCTCCCTCATAATAACGAATTAGCTTATTGGTGTTGGACAGCTGAAATGCGCCGTCTCGAATGCTGTCCATCCAGATGGTGGTAAACTGCCGGATATCCGCGTGATTCAGTATCAGTTCCCGACTCATGAGCGCAATATCATGGGCCGATGTTACATGACCTTCCGCAGGCAGGCCGGTGCAGTTGACAAAATGGGTGTCAGCCATGCCCAATTCCGATGCCCGCTGGTTCATCATAGCTACAAATGCGTCCTCGCTGCCTGCCAGATGCTCAGCCAGGGCCACGGACCCATCATTCGCAGAAACTACAGCCACCGCCTTGAGCATATCGTGAACGGTCATCTGTTCATTTTCCTTCATATACACCTGAGAGCCGCCCATGGATGCCGCATGAGCAGACACCGTTACCACATCCTCGTAACTTAGTCGGCCGCTGTCAATGGCCTCCATGACCAGCAGCATGGTCATGACCTTGGTCACACTGGCCGGCTCTCTCTGTTCATGGGAATTTTCCTCGTATAAAATTGTCCCGGTTTCTTTTTCCATCAGAATAGCCGCAGGTGCATCCACAGCCGGCGCTCCCGCTACTGTTTCCACCGCATTCTCCGCCCGGGCAGGTACTGTCAGCCCGACAAGCAAAACCACGGATAACAACAACACCGCGCATGTCTTTTTCATGGCAAATCCCCCAAAATTTTGTTCTGTTCCAAGGATGTGAAAAAGCACCTGTTTTATGCATTTACAACCGATGCGTTTTTTTGGTAAAATGATGATAATAAATAACTGCTTTGACTGTGAGGAGGAGAACCTGCTTTGAAAACTGCTGCTGTGATTCTTGCCGGCGGCATGTCCCGGCGTATGGGTCGCGACAAAGCCGCTCTGCCATTCGGCGAGGAAACCATGCTTTCCCATCTGGTAAATACCTTTCGCCCCCATTTTGATTTGGTCGCTGTCTCTCTGAATAAGGCCGGCCGCTTTGACACCGCTGGTGCACTGGAAGTGGTGGATCGGCATCCCGGTGACGGCCCCATGGCCGGTTTGGAAGCCGCTTTTCTGGAAACCGGCGCCGATGTGATTTTCTTGACCGGCACCGACCTGCCTTTGGGTGATCCGGCTTTGGCGAAGCACCTGTTGGAACTGCGCGGTGACCACGATGTATGCCTGATCCGCAGCGAAAAAGGGCCTGAACCACTGTTTGCAGTCTATTCCTCCGCCTGTCTTCCTGCCATTCAGAAAGCATTGGCAGAAGGCCGGCGTTCCATGTTCCACATGCTCCAGGAAGTGCGCACTTTAGAAATTCCTGCGGAACGCCTGACCCAGTTTGACGTACAAAAAGTTCTGACCAACGTCAATGATCCTGAGGAGTACGCCCGAGTCCTGGCAAACAGGTGATCCCCTGCTGATTTTCTATATCCTACAAATTCCATGTAATTTTTTACGTTCCAGAGCATATACTGGTCTGTATATCGCTTATTTGCATGGAAAGGATGTGGCACTGCATGGATGAGTATGACCGTTCTGTCAACAATCCTGATCCGCTAGAACCAATCGGCGACGTAGATGATTTGATTTTCTACCACGACCCGGACTGGTATGTCAGCGATCGATAATTGGGCCGCCCTTTGGGGCGGCCTTTACATTTTTCTTTACAATCAATCGATGTTTCGATATAATGTTATGGTTAAAAGTATGCTCTTTTAGAAAACACTTGAAAGAAATGAGTGTGTAACACATGCTGCAATTCGATGAATATAAGGTAAAACTGAATAACCTCCGCCCCTCTCTGGATGATTTGGCTCAGGCCTTGAATCTGGATGCCGCCGAGCGCGAGATTGACATGCTCACCGCTCAGAGCGCCGCTGACGGTTTCTGGGACAACCTGGAGAAAGCCCAAAAGGTCCAGCAGCGCCTAAAGCGCCTGCAGGACAAGGTAGACGCTCAGAACAAGCGCAAGAGCCAGTGGGACGATCTGATGGCCTTGTGCGAGATGGGCA
>CAZDXX010000009.1:0-21965 GCA_964509595.1 uncultured Oscillospiraceae bacterium | reverse complement strand
AGACAGAATTACAGCCATGAGCAATATTAGCAAAGGGACCGCCATGGATCAGAGCAGGAGTATGCTCTAAAGTCTGAACCAGGTTGGGCTTGATTGCGTCCTTCAGCAAAGCGGTCATAGCTCCTTCTGCCTTCAAATCACGAGCCAGAACAGGTTTATCGTCATAAGTATAGCCAACGACCATGCGGCCAAGACGCTCTTTCAGATCTTTCAAATCGGAAGCCAGGCACAAAACTGCCATAATTTCACTTGCAACGGTGATGTCGAAACCGTCCTCGCGAGGAGTGCCGTTAGGCTTGCCACCAAGACCGCAGACGATGTTGCGCAGCTGACGATCATTCATGTCGACGCAGCGCTTCCAAGTGATTTTGCGTACGTCAATATTCAGGGAGTTGCCCTGCTGGATATGGTTGTCGAGCATGGCGGCTAACAAATTGTTAGCTGCACCGATGGCATGGAAGTCACCGGTGAAGTGAAGGTTGATGTCCTCCATAGGAACGACCTGAGCATAACCGCCGCCCGCAGCACCGCCTTTGACGCCAAAAACAGGGCCTAAAGAGGGCTCACGAAGTGCAAGGACAGTTTTCTTGCCAAGCAGGGACAGAGCATCAGCCAGACCAACACTGGTGGTTGTTTTTCCTTCGCCGGCAGGAGTAGGGTTGATAGCGGTGACAAGAATCAACTTTCCTTTGCGAGGAGTATCTTTCAAAGCAGTAATGTCAATTTTTGCTTTAACGCGTCCATAGGGTTCCAGAGTATTTTCGTCGATATTAAGCTTAGCGGCGATTTCGGTAATGGGGAGCATTTGTGCTGCCTGTGCGATTTCGATATCAGATTTCATAACTGCATTCTCCTTTTCCGTGTGTGCGCCTGTAAAAAAAGGGCGCACTACAATGATTGGTAGTGCGCCCAGACGGTCGGCATTCAAGGCGATACTTCATGTGGTTAATCCACTTCCGTCAGTCATATCGCAACTCTATTTTTATCATTTGGCGCCGATTTTGTCAAGCACACTGTTGCATTTTCAGCGATTTCGTATATAATAAACCTATTCGAGTTTAAAAATTAAGGAGTGTTTCCCATGGCAGAGGAGACCTTGAGTCAGAATTTTATTCATACGTTTATTGATGAGGATCTTGCACCCGGCGGTCGTTGCGAGGGCATGAGCGTCCATACCCGTTTCCCGCCTGAGCCGAATGGCTACCTGCATATAGGACATTGTAAAGCTCTGTGCATTGATTTCGGCACGGCAGAAAAATATAACGGCATGTGCAATCTTCGCTTCGATGACACCAACCCCGCAAAAGAAGACAATGAGTTTGTCGAGGCGATTCAGGAAGATATCCACTGGTTGGGTTTTGATTGGGATGACCGTATGTATTACGGCTCGGACTATTTCGAAAAAACCTACGAGTTAGCTGTTGGCCTGATCAAAAAAGGCCTCGCATACGTTTGTGAATTGACTCCTGAGGAGTTTCGCGCTCACCGCGGTGATGTAGGTGTTCCTGCAACTTCTCCTTGGCGCGATCGTCCCATTGAGGAGTCTCTGGATCTGTTCGCGCGTATGCGCAACGGCGAGTTCCCCGAGGGCTCCAAAACCTTGCGAGCAAAGATTGATTTGGCAAGCGGCAACTTTAATATGCGTGACCCGGTTATTTACCGTATCCGTTATATCGAACATCACCGGCAGGGGACTAAGTGGTGTATTTTCCCCATGTACGATTTTGCACATCCCATTCAGGATGCGCTGGAAGGTATTACACATTCTCTGTGTTCCCTGGAGTATGAAGACCATCGCCCGCTGTACAACTGGGTTATTGAGAATACCGACGTACCCTCTAAGCCTCGCCAGATCGAGTTTGCACGTTTGAACATTAACTATACTGTTATGTCCAAGCGCAAACTGCGCCAGCTTGTAGAAGAGGGAAGAGTGTCCGGCTGGGACGATCCCCGTATGCCTACTCTTTGTGGTTTGCGTCGTCGCGGATATACTCCAAAATCCATTCGTAATTTCACTGACCGCATCGGTGTGGCAAAGAACACATCCACTGTGGAGTATTCTTTCCTGGAGCACTGTCTGCGTGAAGATTTGAACGAAAGCGCTCAGCGAGTCATGGCTGTTCTGAACCCCATTAAGCTGACCGTTACCAACTATCCTGAGGGACAAAGTGAAATCTTTACGGTTGAGAACAATCCCAACCGCCCTGAAGATGGAACCCGTGAAATCACTTTTTCTCGTCATCTGTATGTTGAAGCCGAGGATTTTCTGGAGGCTCCCGTCCCCAAGTATAAGCGCTTGTATCCTGAAGGACCTGAGTGCCGTCTGAAAGGTGCTTATCTGGTCAAGTGCACCGGCTGTGTCAAGGACGAGCAGGGCAACGTAATCGAAATCCTTTGTGAATATGATCCCGATAGCCGCGGCGGCAATCCCGCTGATGGCCGCAAGGTAAAGGGCGCAACTATTCACTGGGTAGATGCCGAAACTGCTTTGGACGCGGAAGTTCGTCTTTACGACAATCTGTTTAGTGATCCGGAGCCTGATGCCGGCGATAAAAACTTCCTGGACTGCCTGAACCCGAATTCTCTGGAAGTGCTGACCAACGCGAAGGTAGAGTCAGGTCTTGCCGATGCACAGGCACCCGCTTTCTTCCAGTTTATGCGTCAGGGTTACTTCTGTGTGGATAACAAGGATTCCACTGCTGATCATTTGGTGTTTAACCGCTCTGTTAGCTTGAAAGACAGCTTTAAAATGTGATATAATCAATTTAATAGAGGTAAAAAGGACGGCCTCAGGCCGTCCTTTTTCATTAAGAGGTGATTGGCCTATGTACAATTTTAAAAATGACTATTCCGAAGGCGCGCATGAAAAGGTTCTTCAAGCCATCGGAAAAATCAACATGGAAGGAAATGTAGGTTACGGAGCTGATCCTTATTGCGAACGTGCAGCCGCTATGATTCGTTCAATGTTCGAATGCCCTGATGCTGCTGTTCACTTTTTTGTTGGCGGAACAAGTGCCAATTTTACTGCAATTGCAGCTTTTCTGCGTCCTCATGAAGCGGTCATTGCCGCCGACACCGGCCATATCAACGTCCATGAGGGCGGTGCTGTGGAAGGAACCGGCCATAAAATCCTAGCTTGCTCAAGCGCTGACGGCAAAGTTCGACCGGAAGATGTCGAAAAATGGGTCGATCTTTCCGCTGATACTGCTATGGTCTTACCTCGTATGGTTTATATTTCGAACGCAACGGAAGTTGGTACCATTTACTCCAAGGCAGAGTTGGAAGCTTTGTCTGAATGCTGCCGAAAAAATGGCCTGTATCTGTTTTTGGATGGTGCCCGTCTGGGTACCGGCTTAACCGCACCGGGAGCTGACTTGGAATTATCTGACCTTTCTCGCCTGTGTGATGCATTTTACATCGGCGGCACAAAAAACGGTGCATTGATGGGCGAAGCGATGGTGTTGGTCAATCCGGAATTGCAGCCACATTTTTTCCGCGTAATGAAACAAAAAGGCGCAGTTCTTGCGAAAGGATATTTGCTCGGTGTGCAGTTTGAAGCTTTGTTTAAAGACAATCTGTATTGGCAAAACGCAGGTTGGGCAAACTGCATGGCCGCAAAACTGAAAACCGGTTTGCAGGATATCGGTTTTGAATTCTACGTGGACAGCCCTACCAATCAAATTTTCCCGATCATTCCAAACACGCTGATGCCTGCTATAGATACATTGTGCAAACATGAGGTCTGGTGCAAACTCGAAAATGATTGTACAGTAATTCGGCTTGTCACATCTTTTGCCACAAAGGAAAAAGATGTGAATGAGTTCTTGGCATACATCAAAACGCTATGTGATTGTATCAAGGAGGAAGAAACATGATCCGTCATTCCCTTTGTGATATATGTACTCCGGGGTTGCATTGTGGAATGGAATTGACTGTTGAAGATGGAAAAATTACATCTGTGCGCGGCACACCCGATTTCCCGTTGAGTAATGGAAAGTTGTGTGCAAAAGGGCTAGCCACTGCACAGTATGTGTATCGCGAGGATCGAATCAAAACACCTATGCGCAGAATTGGTCCTAGAGGAAGCGATCAATTTGAGCCTATTACATGGAATGAAGCTTTGGATGAGATTGCGCACCGAATTCAAACAGCAAAAGAAGACTCCGGCCCCGAATCTGTCCTTTTTATGGTCGGCTATGAAAAATGGATGCGCTCTTGGTTGCAGCGCTTTGCATTTAGCTTTGGAAGCCCCAATTATCTGACAGAATCATCTACATGCCATCAGGCAAGAGTAATTGCCTGGCGTGCTATGTTCGGTAAAATGTTTGATCCGGATATGCGGCGTGCTTCTGTTTGCATTGGTTGGGGATACAACCCCGCAGGTACTCAGCATGTTGCTTATAACGGCCTGAAGGCATTTAAGGAACGTGGCGGCAAGCTTTTGATTGTTGATCCAAGACATTGCGAGGCATCCGATATGGCCGACTTGTATCTGCAGCCGAAAAATGGAACAGATACAGCGCTTGCCTTCGCGATTGCACGTGAGTTGTTTGTGACCAACAGTGTGAATCAGGAGTTCCTTGATAATTATGTGACCGGTGTAGAGGAATACCGTACTCTTGTTGAGCCGTATACGCCTGAGTATGCAGAAAAGGTTACCGGAGTATCGGCTGAAGATATTCGCGAAGCTGCAAAGTATTTTTACGCTTATGGCCCTGCTTGTCTCCAGTGTGGAAATGGTGTTCCGCATCGAACCGGTGGTTTTGATTTGTATCGCTCGATTATTTCGCTGTTGGTACTTACCGGAAACATTGATAAACCCGGTACCGCTTTGCCTAAAAGTATGACTTTCGCTTATTCTGACAGTGGAACGCCTACTCGCGAGATGGAATTCACACTGAAAAAGAAATTTCGGAATCTCAAACCTGCCGTTGGTGCTCACAAATTCCCATTCTGGAATGAAATGATGGCAGAAGGTCAGGCTATGGAGTTAACGAACTGGCTGGAAACCGGAGGAGAATATCCTTTAAAAGCAGCACTTTGTTTTGGTGTCAACCATATGATGTATCCTGAGTCCGAGCGTTTCTTAAAAGCAATGGACAAGCTGGACTTTATTATGGCTACTGATTTGTTTTGGACTGAAACCTGCCGTCATGCTGATATCGTTTTGCCGGCCTTGTCTTCGGTTGAGCGCTCTGAGATCAAGTGCTATTTGGGTAAATTTATTTACTATACAAGTCCCGCCATCGAGCCGATCGTTGACGGAAAAGATGATGTAGAAATTATCACCGAACTTGCACGTCGCTTAGTGCCAGACGATGAACTGCTTTGCAGCGGCTATGATGCCAGCGCACGCTGGATTTTGGAGCCTGCAGGCATCGAGGACTGGGAGGCTGTCAAGAGTGCAGACAAACCTGTTCCAATTCCTAACGGCGGCAAACCGTATGAATGCGGAAGTTATCTTGAGAAGATTCCAACGGCCTCTGGAAAAATCGAATTGGTGAGTTCGCTTTTGGCCAAATATGAGGGAAGCGGGTTGAACGGTTTGCCTCATTGGGAACCGCCGAAAAATGAGACAGAGTATCCGTTTGTTGCCATGACAGGTCCTCGGCTGGTTTACGCTATACATTCACGTTGTCATAAAGTTCCACAATTGCGAAAGATGCGGCCTGAGCCTTTGGTTGATATCAACCCGAAAGATGCAGAAGCGCTTGAAATCGCACAGGGTGATGATATTGAAATTTACAATGGTGCAGGTTCCGTTGTGATGAAAGCAAATTTAAGCAAACGTGTTTCGATGGGCGAAATATCCATGTACCACGGATATGAGGAAGCGAACTGTAATGAGTTGATTCCGATTGATCTGCTGGATCCATATACCGGTTTCCCGGCATATAAGCAGGTCTGCTGTAATATTAGAAAAATTTAAGTCAAAAACAGGATGTTCGGTATAATCCGAACATCCTGTTTTTGGCATTAAAGCATGTTTTTTAGATAGAAGCCGGTATAACTTTCGGGACAAGCAGCGATTTCCTCAGGTGTTCCGGTGGCGACAATTTGGCCGCCGCCATCACCGCCCTCAGGGCCCAAATCAATAATATAATCCGCAGTTTTAATAACATCTAAGTTGTGTTCAATCACTACCACAGTATTTCCGGCATCCACAAACTGCTGGAGCACGTTGATAAGTTGGTGTACATCAGCGGTGTGCAGACCGGTAGTAGGCTCGTCAAGAATATAAATGGTTTGTCCTGTGGATCGTTTAGATAATTCAGTGGCCAGTTTAACACGCTGTGCCTCGCCGCCGGACAACTCAGTAGATGGCTGACCGAGCTTAATATAGCTTAAGCCAACATCATATAGTGTTCGAAGTTTGTTGTACAACTTCGGAAGATTCTCGAAGAAGGGAAGCGCCTCTTCGACCGTCATATCCAAAACTTCGTAAATGTTTTTCCCTTTGTATTTTACTTCCAGTGTTTCTCGATTGTAACGCTTGCCCTTACAGACCTCACAGGGAACATAAATATCAGGGAGAAAATGCATCTCGATCTTCAGCAGACCATCGCCTTGGCAGGCCTCACATCGACCGCCACGCACATTAAAAGAAAAGCGTCCTGCACCGTAGCCTCTGGCTTTGGCGTCCTGTGTAGCGGCAAAAAGATCGCGGATATCATTAAACAATCCGGTGTAGGTTGCAGGATTGGAACGGGGCGTGCGGCCGATTGGAGACTGATCGATTGCAATGACCTTATCCAGATATTCTTTGCCTTCGATGGTCTCAAACTTGCCGGCACGACATTTGGCGTGGTTCAAATCCGCAGCAAGCTTTTTATATAGGATCTCGTTGACTAAACTGGACTTTCCGGAACCGGAAACACCTGTAACACAAGTAAAAGTTCCAAGAGGAAATGAAACATCAATATGCTGCAGGTTATTTTCCGCGGCCCCTCTGACAACTAAAGACTTTCCGCTGCCTTTGCGCCGTGTTTTGGGCACAGGAATCTGTTTGCGTCCAGACAGATAATCGCCGGTAATGGAGCCCGGTGTATTCATAACCTCTTCGGCAGTACCGGCTGCAACGACTTTGCCACCATGAACACCTGCGCCCGGACCAATATCAACGATATAATCAGCAGCACGCATTGTATCCTCGTCGTGTTCAACTACAATAAGGGTATTACCCAGATCACGAAGCTCTTTCAACGTTGCTAAAAGCTTATCATTATCGCGCTGATGAAGACCAATGGAAGGCTCGTCCAAAATATAAAGAACACCCATCAAAGAAGAGCCAATTTGTGTGGCCAAGCGAATGCGTTGGCTCTCACCACCGGATAGAGAGGCTGCAGAACGGGAAAGAGTCAGATATTGTAGACCAACACTTTGTAAGAAACCAAGACGAGCTTTGATTTCTTTGAGAATACGTTCTGCAATGAGTGCTTTTTGCGCAGAAAGCTCTAACTGATCAATAAAATCCAGGGCATCTGTAACCGACTTGCGGCAGAACTCATCAATATTCAATCCACCAACTGTAACAGCAAGAGATTCCCTACGCAAGCGACGACCGCCGCAATCAGGACACGGACATTCGCTCATACATTCTTCCAGCTCTTTACGAGAACCTTCGCTTTGCGTCTCGCGATAACGACGTTCAATATTGTTTGCAATGCCCTCAAACGGCTGCATCAATGTTCCATGCCCGTCAGCACGTTCGTAAGTCAGTTTAAGCTTTTCTCCTTTGGTGCCGTAGAGAATAATGTCAATTACTTCGTCAGGCAGATCTTTAACAGGCGTATTCAGCTTGAAGTGGTACTTTTTCGCCAGCGCGTCAAAGTACATACGAGAGATGCCGTCGCCTTTGATATTGTTCCAACCACTGGCAGTAATAGCGCCTTCGAGAATGGATAAATTCTTATTTTGGATAATAAGATCCGGATCAACTTTCAATTGACTGCCAAGGCCGGTACAAGTAGGGCAAGCGCCAAATGGATTGTTGAAGGAGAACATGCGAGGCGTCAGCTCTTCGATGGATATTCCGCAATCTTCGCATGCGTAATTTTGAGAAAACAGAATGTCACGATCTTCGTTGACAATATTGATCACTACGAGTCCTCCTGCGAGAGCGGAGGCAGTTTCAACACTATCTGTCAACCGGCGATTGATCTCTTCACGAATTACCAAACGGTCAACGACGATTTCAATGTTATGCTTTTTGTTTTTGTCCAGCTTGATCTCTTCGGTCAGTTCGTACAAAGAGCCGTCTACGCGAACACGGACATAACCGGACTTTCGTGCATCTTCAAAAATCTTGGTGTGTTCGCCCTTTTTGCCGCGAATCACGGGGGCCATGACCTGGATACGAGTAGCTTCCGGAAGCGCAAGAACCTGATCAATAATCTGGTCGATCGTTTGCTGTTTGATTTCCTTGCCGCATATAGGACAATGTGGTGTACCCACGCGAGCCCAGAGTAAACGCAGATAGTCATAAATTTCTGTGACGGTACCAACCGTAGAACGAGGGTTTTTTGAAGTGGTCTTCTGGTCGATGGAAATAGCAGGGGAGAGACCGTCGATATAGTCTACATCAGGCTTTTCCATTTGTCCAAGAAACATACGTGCATAGGAAGACAGCGATTCTACATATCGACGCTGTCCCTCGGCGTAAATCGTATCAAAGGCCAAAGAAGACTTGCCGGAACCGGAAAGACCGGTCAAGACTATAAGCTTGTCTCTCGGAATCGTAACATCAATATTCTTTAAATTATTGACGCGAGCGCCTTTCACATAAATATGATCCAACATAAAAGAGTCTCCTTCGAGTTACATTTTGCGTATAGTCTTTTATTACCTCAAGATATAAACAGATGCCAAAATGCAGACAAGACCTAAAACCACCATGACGCTCATAGGTTCCCCAAAGGCCAGTACGCCCACCAAAGCGGCAACAACCGGCTCAATAGAGGCAAGGATAGATGCTTTGCCGCTGTCGAGCTTTGCCAAGCCACGGGTATAAAAAATATAAGGCAACACTGTAGATATAACGACCAAACCAAGAGTCAGCAAAAGCATGGAACGCTGTGTCAAACAAAGGCGCAGTTCTTCCGGCTTGATCAGGAACAATGCGCCAGCACCGGCAAATACAAACGTATAGAATGTTACAGTCAGTGGCTGGTAATGGGCCAATGCATAGCGGCCGAAAATAGAATAAAGGCCATAGAAAAAGCCGCTGGCAACGCCAAGCAAAAGTCCCCATGCGGTCACAGCCAGTCCGCCACTCCAAATTCCTGATACAAAAGTACATCCTAGAAACGCAAGAATTAGTGCAGCTAATTTTCCTTTTGTCAGCTTGTCTCGGAACAAAATTGCTGACAAAACAACTACAAAAGCCGGGGCAGTATATAAAAGAATTGCAGCTACGGCCAAGGAACACATCTGCTGAGCGCTGAAATAACATAGTGTAAATAAAAGGATCGAGATAATACCGGTACCGAAAAAGTAAGGCAGATGGCGCAATTTAATTTTAAATACGGAACGATCCAGTACAAGAAGAACAAGTCCAAGTACAACAAGACCTCCAATGTTGCGCACGACCACTATGGAAGAAGCAGACAATCCTCCGTTAGTCAGGTTTCGATTGAATAAACCGATGAGGCCCCACAAGCTTCCGGCTAATAAAATTTGAATGTGAGGAAGATAACGTTTCATGCAAATGCCTTCTGTCTAATCTATGTTATAGGCGTGCAATAAGAGTTAGCGCGCCTTTTCGCAGCAAATCAATATTTTCTGTCTGAAACACTGTGTCACGATTGGTATGAATGCGTCCAAGCCAGTATCCGAGCAAACTTTTGTGAAGTGCAGCCACGCCAACACCACATTGGAATGCACGCTGATCAGATGGATAAAATCCGAAACCGCGAACAATTTGAACTGTTTTAGTCTCGGTAGACAAAAAGGATTGCTCTAAGTTCAGCATCATTTCTTCATTTTGCTTAACTTTACGGTTGGGGTAAAACTGGACGTACTCTCCGTCGGAAACACAGTCGAAATTGATAAGCAGTGTGTTCATCATGGATTTGCCATGTTGTTTTTTAAACTGAGAAGAACCAAGAAGTCCTTTTTCTTCGTTATCAAAGAAAATAAAAGCAACCTTTTCGCGATCTTGTTTCGGGAGTGTTAGAGCGATTTCTAGTAAAGTAACTGTGCCGGATGTGTTGTCGTTGGCGGTATGTTTGTTTGCCGGTCCGGCCATCATCCACCAAATACAAAAACCAAGCACGAAATATACAACCAGCATTGCCAGCCACATGGGACATCCGTCCCACAAAATAAGAAGCATAACTTCTGCGCTAATGGCAAGGACGAACATCGGAATGCAAATTAAGATTTGATAAAGAAGATAGAGAAAAATATTTTGTGGCGTAATGAGATTGGGAAAGGGAAGTACCGCACAAGTGTCATAATGGGCTGTGTAGACGACAACAGCTTTTTCCGGATCACCAATAATTACATTACTGCTTTTTATAAGTGAACCCCCCGACTCTACTTTAGGGTCATAGCCCGCATCCGTTAAGACGGCGATAAGCCATTTTCTGAAATCTGCTTTTTGAGTGTTACTTTTTCTAACATGGAAATTTTCCAAAAGATATTTTGTTTCAGGAAGCAAAGGAGATCACTCCCCTCGAAGTTTGATAATGCGATCACGTAATTCGGCCGCATATTCGAATTCCAACATCTTAGCAGCTTCTTTCATCTGCTTTTCCAGTTTTGCAATGGCCTCCATGCGCTGAAGTTTAGTCATTTGCTTTTCGTTGGAATCAAATTCCTTGGGTTCATTGTTGGACAAATCGATCACATCGCGTACACTCTTGATAACTGTTTTAGGAACGATGCCATGAGCCTTGTTGTATGCGTCCTGTTTAGCACGGCGTCGATCTGTCTCATCTATAGCTCGACGCATTGAAGCTGTAATCGTATCGGCATACAGAATGACCATGCCCTCAGCATTACGTGCAGCACGACCGATGGTCTGAATCAAGGAAGTTTCAGAACGTAAGAAACCTTCTTTGTCTGCATCGAGGATCGCAACCAGTGATACTTCGGGCAAATCCAATCCCTCACGCAATAGGTTGATGCCAATTAAAACATCAAAGGTGCCAAGACGCAGGTCGCGGATAATCTCCATGCGCTCAATGGTATCGATGTCATGGTGCATATATCGAACTCGAATACCGGCATTTTTCAAATAAGCAGTTAAATCCTCTGCCATTTTCTTGGTCAACGTAGTGACTAAAATGCGCTCATTACGAGCTGTACGGTCATTGATTTCACCGATCAAATCATCAATTTGACCTTCTACAGGACGCACCTCAACAAGGGGATCCAACAGGCCGGTGGGACGGATGACCTGCTCTGCGATCTGGCCGGAGCGAGTGCGTTCGTATTCACCGGGAGTCGCAGAAACATAGATAACTTGATTTAGGCGATTTTCGAATTCATTGAATTTAAGCGGGCGGTTATCAAAGGCGCAGGGCAAACGGAAACCGTAGTCAACCAAGGAAGTTTTTCTGGCTTTATCTCCGTTGTACATAGCTCGAACTTGGGGAAGAGTCACATGTGATTCATCAATAAACATGATGAAGTCTTTGGGGAAGTAATCCATCAATGTATGAGGTGGAGAGCCGGCCGGACGACCTTCAATGACGCGGCTATAATTTTCGATACCGGAACAGTACCCCAATTCCTGCATCATTTCGATGTCATACATAGTGCGCTGCTTGATGCGCTGTGCTTCAACAAGCATATTATTGGACTCAAAAAAAGCAACGCGATTTTCAAGTTCTTTGTAGATTTCCTGAATCGCTGCGTCCATTTTTTCCTTGGGCGTAACGTAATGAGTCGCCGGCCAAACAGGGATATTCTCCAGACGACGAATCGGAGCACCTGTGACGACATTGATTTCTGAAATCCGGTCGATCTCATCCCCAAAGAACTCGACACGAATCGCGCTGTCACTCCAATAGGCAGGAAATATTTCGACGGTGTCGCCCCGCACACGAAACATATTTCGTTCAAATGCAATATCGTTGCGTTCGTAGCGAATCGCGATAAGCTTTTTCAGTAACTCATCGCGTTCCATGATTGCACCCACACGCAGAGAAACCATCATTTTTGCAAAATCTTCTGGTTCGCCCAAACCATAGATGCAAGAAACAGAGGAAACAACGATTACGTCTCGCCGTTCCATCAAAGATGCTGTGGCAGAGAGACGCAACCGATCAATCTCCTCGTTGACAGAGGAGTCCTTTTCAATAAAGGTATCGGTATGAGGAATGTATGCCTCAGGTTGATAGTAGTCATAATAGGATACAAAATATTCTACAGCATTATTCGGAAAAAACTCTTTGAATTCAGCACATAACTGAGCTGCCAGAGTTTTATTATGTGCCAAGACAAGAGTTGGACGCTGAACTTTTTCGATGACTTTTGCCATGGTAAATGTCTTACCTGAACCGGTAACACCTAAGAGGGTCTGCTCATTCAGCCCATTTTCTATCCCAGCGGCCAACGCAGCAATCGCTTCCGGCTGATCTCCCGAAGGAGTGTATTCGGAAACCACTTCGAATTTTGGCATAAAGTCACCCCCTGTTATTTAATCTACATCCTATCAGAACGCATGTTCGATGTCAAGCGATTTTAAAATCTTGCGAAAATTCCGGAATCGCGCATAGAAACAAAATCATCATGAGCAAAAATAAGATGATCACGAAGATGGATATCTACCTGCTGGAAAGCATCGTATGCCATTTTTGTAGCAAGAATGTCTTCCTGTGAAGGGGCGGCGATATTGCTTGTGTGGTTGTGCGCAAGTACGACTTGTGATGCATTACAGGCAAAGGCGACTTCCATCATTTTACGCAGATATAAGGAGGTTGAATCCGCGCTCCCTTCAGCTAACTGCTGGCAATGAAGTACTTTGCATTTTGCATCCAAACAAAGAACGACTGTGATTTCGTTGCGTTGGCCAAAGAATTCGGGTATTAAATATTCACCCAATCGCTCTGTGTTGTCTAAAATATCTCCCATGCGACAACGGTCGGCTTGATATCGCCCACCAAGTTCGGTAATTAGTTTGATAAGACAAGCTGCATGCTCGCCAATGCCGTTAACAGTCATAAGCTGTTCGGGCGTTGCATTAAAAACACCGGACAGAGAGCCAAATGTATCCATAAGGCGATGCGCCAACGGGTTCACATCTCCTTGTGGAATTGCAAAATAAAGCAATAACTCTAGGGCCTTGTGGTCTGGCATACCAACAAGGCCCCGGGCTAAAAACTCTTTTTTTAATCTGGCTCGATGGCCGTGATGAAGATCAGCGGCCGCCATACTCTGCCAGATAGGCTTCCATGCGCGCACGCATGGCGTCATCAATATAGACTTTACCATCTACGGGATTGTTATGCAGGAATTCGATGATTTCACGAATTGTAACGATCGGGCAGACTTTGATGCCGAAATCTTCACGCAGCTCGTCCAAAGTGGTGCAATCACGGGTACCGCGCTCCATGCGATCAGCAGATACAAACAAATGAGTGACCTTCATGTCGCCCAAAGCCTTGAACAACTCCAAGGACTCACGTACAGCAGTGCCGGCAGTAACAACATCTTCGATGATTGCGACACGGTCGCCGCTCTGCGGCTTGTAGCCGACCATAGAGCCACCTTCACCGTGATCTTTTACTTCCTTGCGATTGAAACAATAGGGAAGGTCGCGGTCGTAGTTTCGGTACAGAGAGGCAGCGGCGGTCACAGCCAAAGGAATACCTTTGTAAGCAGGGCCGAACAAGCAGTCAATGCCTTCAGGGGCATTTTCCTGAATACAGGCGGCATAATAGTCGCCCAATTTGGCGGCCTGAGCGCCGGTTTTATAGTTGCCGGTATTGATGAAATAGGGAGTTTTACGGCCGGATTTCGTGGTAAAGTCGCCAAATGTGAGCACGCCGGAACGTACCATAAAAGTGATAAATTCTTCTTTATAAGTCATATTATATTCGCCCCGTTTCTATAAAATAGATCAAAATATTATACCATTCTTTGCAGGCGGGCACAAGGCAGAATTCATATTATTGTAAGATTTCAAAACCATAAATTAAATGCCGGATGCTTGTTATTAAGGTTTTAAAATGGTACAATAAAACAAATACTCGCATGGAGGCACTGAAATTGGAATTGATGGCTTGGTTGACTGAAACTGTTTTCGGTCAAATGACGTTTACAGCGTTGGTGTCCATGGTACCTGTTGTTGAATTACGCGGAGGAATTCCTTTCGGTGTAGCACTGGGCTTGACTCATTGGGAGGCGTGGCTTGCTGCGGTTGTTGGCAACATGATCCCACTTCCATTTATCGTAGTATATATCCGCCGAATTTTTCAGTGGATGCGTCAACATTTACCGACCTTGGACCGAATCGTTGATAAACTGGAAAAAAAGGCACACTTAAAGGGCCGCAAAGTAACAAAGTACAAATATCTGGGGTTGATGATTTTCGTAGCCATTCCTTTGCCCGGAACAGGGGGCTGGACCGGAGCTTTAGTGGCAGCATTTTTGGATATGCCATTACGTCGCGCAATTCCCGCTCTTTTTTTGGGTGTATTGATTGCAGGCTTTTTAGTTACCGGTATTACCTTTGGTTTTACTTCGATTTTTGCTTGATTTTTACCTCACGGTCTGATGAACGGTTTCATAAGATAGTGTGAGGTGAATATGATGCAAATCTTGGTAGATTCCTGTTTGGCATTGCTTGCTTCGATCGGACTATGGGCATTATGCAAAATAGTGGTCGATTCCCTTTTTCATAAGTCAAAATTATCGGATGATGTTATTGCAATAGAGATTCGAGATGATTATCCTGATTTGGATCAGGCGTACCCCCAAAATTTAAGTGTGTCACATGATTTCCATTTATTTTTAGTTGATTTTGATTTGCACCGGGAAGAAAATTCTCAAGCGCGAGTGCAGGCAGAAAAACACTCTGGCATTCTATTTTGTTCATGTGAACAATTTTGCAACAAGATGAAAGAAGCGAAAGAATGGACGATACAAAAGAGTACAACCAAATAACTGGCACTGTTACAGCCGTTATTTTTCGGAACGAAGAAAATGGCTACACTGTTCTACGAATGGATGTCGGTGATTTAGGTGAAGCAACCGTGGTGGGGTGTATGCCAGGCGTAACGCCTGGTGAGACCCTTGAGGCTGATGGCCGATGGATGCAGCACCCGTCTTATGGCAGCCAGTTTAAAGTTGAAACCCTGCATAGATGTATGCCTGTAGGAGAAAAAGCTGTTTTTGAATATCTTGCCTCACGCGCAATTAAGGGAATTGGTGCACGTACCGCAAAGTTGATTGTTGACGAATTCGGCAAGAATGCTTTGAAGGTAATCGAAGAGACACCGGAAAAACTGACCAAAATAAAAGGGTTTACCGAAAAACGTGCAATGGCAGTCCATGAAGCTTACTTGCAGCAAGCCGGTATGCGTCTGTTATTGGATTTTTTGAGCGAGAGCAAGTTGCCTTTGACGTTGGCGATGCCTCTATATCGCCGTTTTGGAAACGCTGCTCCGGATGTGGTGCGCGGAAATCCATATCTGCTGATTGAGGGAGATATTGGACTGGATTTTTCCGCAGCCGATGAGCTGGCAATTCAAATGGGAATGGCCGGCAACGACCCTCAGCGCGTGGAAGCAGGACTTCTTTTCGAATTACGCCACAATTTGAACAACGGACATACTTTTCTTCCCAGACATAAACTTCTTGCTGCAACGAAACAGCTGCTTAACCTGGACGATGACAGTGCAGAGCAGTCTTTAAGCGAACTGATCGAGCAAGGGGAAGTGGTTCAGGAACAGATTGCCGGTCAGGAAGCATGTTATTTGGCTGAATTGTATGCAGCAGAGGCATATGTAGCTTTCAGATTGGAAGAAATGAGTGCCTCGGAATTAATACCACCGTGTGACCTGGATCAAGTTTTGAAACGAATACAAAAAGAACAAGGAATTTCCTATGCCCCGCAGCAAGAAGATGCCGTACGTCTTGCCGCTTCCCAACAAGTGATTTTGCTGACCGGAGGACCAGGCACCGGAAAAACTACTTCCTTGCGTGGTGTGCTGGCCTTGTTTGAATCAATTGGATTGGATACTGCATTAACTGCACCGACCGGTCGAGCTGCTAAACGCTTAGGAGAGCTTTGTGATGGCGAAGGCACAACGATTCATCGCCTTTTGGAAACACAATTTGACCCTGTTACCGGACAACTGGTGTTTGCGCATGATCAGGACGAGCCGCTGCGCTACGATGCAGTTATTGTTGATGAAACTTCAATGGTCGACATCACCTTAATGTCTGCATTGTTGAGAGCCTTAAGGGGAGATTGCCGACTTGTGTTAGTAGGTGACCCGGATCAGCTGCCCTCTGTAGGCCCCGGAAACTTGCTTTCCGATCTTTTGCGTTCGGGAAAAATCCCATCTGTTCGCCTGACTGAGATTTTCAGGCAGGCAGCCGAAAGTGCGATTGTATGCACTGCACATGCTGTCAATCGAGGAGAACCTCCGACATGGAGCAACCAATCCAATGACTTTTTCTTCCTAAGACGTCATGATTCTGTCCGAACTGCTGAGACGATCGTGGATCTTGTATCGCGCCGCCTTCCCGAAAACATGGGAATTCCTGCTGAGCAGATTCAGGTTCTTTCTCCAACAAGGCGATATGGGACCGGAACTGCCAATTTGAACCGGCTTCTTCAACAGGCGCTTAATCCATCAGCAGATGGAAAAGGGGAGAGGCGTTTTGGTGAAGTCATATTTCGTGTCGGAGACCGGGTCATGCAGGTCAAAAACAATTATGATGTTATGTGGCGCGAACGTGATAGTCTGGCATCAGGCATGGGTATGTTTAACGGAGATATCGGACGAATCGATGAAGTGGATGAAGCAGAAGGGACGTTGACAGTAGATTTTGACGGCAAACTGGTAGAATATACTCCGGATATGTTATCAGAACTGGAACTTGCCTATGCGGTTACGGTACATAAAGCGCAAGGTTGCGAATATCGCGCTGTGGTTCTTGCTGCTTTGGATGGCGCACCTCAGCTTATGACACGAGGCGTTTTATATACCGCTGTAACTCGTGCCAAAGAATTGTTTATTCTTGTTGGAGATGAAAATATTGTTAACTCCATGACAGCGAATAGCAGACAGCAACGCAGATATTCAGGCCTCCGTTCCCGGCTGAATCAATCAAAATAATTTCAGTTTCATTTATAACGAGCCGAACAAGTACAGGAGCTTAAAATGAGCCGTTTCAATTTATCAAGAGCTATTTTAGACTTATTGTTTCCGCCTCGATGTGTGTTCTGCAGGAAGCTTCTTAAACACGGCAAAGACGGGCTTTGTGAAGACTGTCAAAGCAACCTTCCGTGGATCATTGGTCAGGCCGCTGAACAGAAGTTTGAGTTTATCTCCCTTTGTGTTTCGCCTCTTTGGTATCAAGGAGAAGTGCGCGAGTCGATTCACCGATACAAGTTTTCAAATTGCAGCGGGTATTCTGCTCTTTATGGTCAGCTTGTTGCACAGTGCGTCCAGGATCATATGGATAGCAAGTATGATTTGATTACCTGGGCCCCGCTCTCTGCCCGAAGCTTGAAAGCTCGCGGATACGATCAGGCGATGCTGCTTGCACAGTCAACCGCGCAAGTGTTAGGGCAAACAGCGGTGGAAACGCTGCGAAAAATCAGGAATACAAATGCTCAATCCAGCTTAACGGAAGATTCGTCCAGAAGAGCTAATGTTTTAGGTGCTTACGAGATCAGCAATTCGGAAATAATTATTGGAAAACGTGTTCTTTTGATCGATGATGTTGTAACAACCGGCTCCACAATGTCAGAGTGTGCCAGAGTATTGCTTACTTATGGCGCGAGTGATGTCGTTTGTGCAACATTAGCACGGGCAAGAGGTTCAAGAGGGAAATAACGTAAAATTCAATCAGAAAGATTTTAGTTTAGCGTTGAAAAAGTAACTTGTGTCAGCTATAATTAATCATAAAAGTGTTTGTATAAACATTTTCACGGCAAAAATAATTTAAAAGCAATCAGAGGTGCGGGAAATGGCTATGTTTAGTAAAGATATCGGTATCGATTTAGGTACTGCTTCAATTTTGGTATACGTAAAAGGTAAAGGTGTTGTGCTCCGCGAGCCGTCCGTGGTTTCCATCGATAAAAACACCGGTAAACTTCTGAGAGTCGGCACCGAAGCACAACAGATGCTCGGCCGTACCCCCGGGAATATCGTTGCGATTCGTCCTTTGCGCGAGGGTGTCATTTCCGACTATGATATGACTGAGCGCATGCTGCGAGAGTTTATTCGCAAGGTATCTTCTTTCCGCTTGTTCAAGCCTCGTGTTGTCATTTGTGTACCTTCCGGTATTACCGAGGTTGAGGAGCGAGCAGTCATTGATGCTGGCATTCAGGCCGGCGCTCGCCGCGTTTATTTGATCGAGGAGCCGTTGGCTGCTGCAATCGGCGCGGGTATTGATATCACCAAGCCCGACGGACATATGGTCGTTGATATCGGCGGTGGTACGGCTGATATTGCTGTCATTTCTTTGTCTGGTATTGTTGAATCGGCATCTATCAAAATTGCAGGTGACCAGTTTGATGAGGCTGTGGTCAAATATATCCGTCGTAAGCATAATGTATTGATCGGTGAACGTACTGCCGAAGAATTAAAGATGACGATCGGATGCGTATTTCCACGTCCGGAAGAGCAGACCATGGAAATCAAAGGACGCTGCCTGCTGACCGGTCTTCCTCGTTCCTTCACCGTTACATCCAGCGAGATGATCGAAGCACTTGAAGAACCTACCAGTCGTATTTTGGAGACTATCCACTCTGTGTTGGAGCGTACGCCTCCTGAGCTGGTCGCCGATATCTCCACTAACGGTATTGTTATGACCGGCGGCGGAAGCTTGATCTGGGGCTTTGACAAACTTATCGAGTCCCACACCGGTATCGAAACTCATGTCGCAGACGATGCTATTTCCTGCGTAGCATACGGAACAGGAAAGAGTTTGGAATGGGTCAGCGAAATGCAGGACGGAACCATGAATTTGTCCCGCCGCAAGCAGATGAACCATTAAGTTCGGATAATATGTTAAGGACCACTCGCAAAAAGCGAGTGGTCCTATGTTTATTGGGACAAATACAGTTGTTCAACAAACGGCCAATTGATAAGACCAAACAGAGCTTCAACATATGCCGTTCTGCGGTTTTGGTAGTCCAAATAATATGCATGCTCCCACACATCGATTGGAAGCAAAGGAGTAAGTCCATACGAAAGAGGACAGTCCTGATTGACTGTTTTTACAACTGTTAATTTGGAATGTTGATCAGTAACCAGCCACGCGTAACCTGATCCGAACACCTCTTGTGCCGCTGAACTCATGATTTGACGCCAATTTTCAAAGGTTCCAAAATCAGCACCTATCGCTCGTGCCAATGCGCCCGTTGGCAGCCCGCCACCATTCGGTGAAAGACAATTAAAATAGAGTATGTGATTATAAACACCGCCGCCATAATTTCGTATTGCTGTTTGTTTATCTTCCGGAATTTGGTCTATTTGACTCAGAAGCTCTTTTAATGATCGATTGCGGCAAATTGGACAGTTGTCCACCGCCTTATTCAGTCCGTCAATATAGGCTTGCAAATGCTTATCATGATGGAAATACAGGGTTCGTTTGCTGAGCACCGGAGCCAAACTGTCGTATGCATATGGCAGTTGCGGAAGTGTATACGGATAGCGTATGTCCATTTATTACACCCTTTCTTTTCCTGGTGTAATTGCCTTATGCTAAAAAATAGGGTATAATTCCTGATAAGCAAAATATTAGGAGAAAACATATGGATTATTTTCATTTAAATCAATCGGCCGATGAAATCCGTTCCGTTAGTAACCTTGGGCTGGCACATATCGGAGACTGTGTGTATGAACTCATGATTCGCTCCTGGCTGTGCGTACACGGCAAAGCTACAAATCGTGGATTGCACAAAGCCACTGTTAAGTATGTTGCTGCACCTGCACAAGCAAAAGCAGCAAAAATGATTCTTCCTGTTCTGACACAGGAAGAGGCAGATGTATTCCGCCGCGGACGTAATTCAAGTCCACACTCCATTCCAAAGGCATCAAGCCGTGAGGAGTATCAAATGGCTACCGCATTGGAAGCTTTATTTGGATACCTATGGCTGAAAGGCGAAACCGAGCGGCTCAACGAGTTGTTTTCAATTATGATGGAGGAATAACACATGGCGCTTGACGCAATTTGTTTATCTGCCATTCTGTATGAACTGCGCACAGTTGTGACAGGTGGAAAAATTGATAAAATTTATCAGCCAAGTCGAGATGAAATCATTTTGGCGATGCGAACAGGATGTGGAAATGTAAAATTACTTCTTTCCGCAAGCCCTAATCATCCCCGGCCTCAGTTAACCACCTTAAGTCGCGAAAATCCTGCAGAACCGCCCATGTTTTGTATGTTGCTTCGTAAGCATCTAACCGGCGGACGTCTTCTCGAAATTACTCAGCCCCCTCAGGAACGAATCGCACGCTTTCGCTTTGAAACCCTCAATGAATTAGGTGATCGCGTGGAACGAACTTTGGTATTGGAATGCATGGGGCGACGTGCGAATCTGATTCTTTTAGATGACGATGATCGCATTATGGACTGCCTGCGGCGCGTAGACGGCGATATTACAACCGGCAAGAGGGCGGTCTTACCTGGTATGTTTTATCATCTTCCTGAACCCCATCCGGGGCTTTCTCCTTTAATCATGCGAGAGGGGGAGGCTCGCGGAGAAGGGGAGAACTGGAGCGAAAAACTGATTGAAGCCGTTGATAATGGAGAATTTACACCCACAATGCTGATACGTGACGGCCGCCCGGTCGATTTCACATTTATTTCCGTTACTCAATACGGTTCTGAAACGACGCAGAAAACTTATGAAACTTTTGGGGCGTTGATGGATGACTTCTATGCCACGCGAGAGCAAGCCGAACGTGCACGTCAAAAGGGACAGGATCTGGTTAAAACAGTTACTACTGCCCGTGACCGAACGGCCAGAAAGCTTTCTAACCAGCGTCGTGAGTTAGAAGCGACAAAAGACAGAGATCGTATGAGAGAACTGGGCGATATTTTAACATCTAATCTCCATGTGATGCAAAAAGGCATGACTTATCTGCGCGCAATGGATTTTTATGATCCGAATGGAGCAGAAGTTGAAATTAAGCTTGACCCTCTTTTGTCTCCGCAACAAAATGCTGCAAAATATTACAAGGAATACAATAAGGCAAAAACTGCAGAAGGTGTCTTGACGATACAAATCCAGAAAGGTGAGGCTGATCTGGAATATTTGGAAAGCGTTTTGGAGGCAATTCCAATGGCCGAAGGTGAGCGTGATCTGCAAGAAATTCGACAAGAATTGATCGACACAGGTTTTGCCCGTCGCCAGAAAAAGGTAAAGGGAAGAGAAAAGCGTGTTGTTTCGAAGCCGATGGAGTTTCGGTCTTCTTCCGGATTAAGAATTTCTGTTGGAAAAAATAATACGCAAAATGATTATTTAACAACAAAACTAGCCGGACGTGGTGATATCTGGCTGCATACACAAAAAATCCACGGTTCTCATGTTATCCTGTGGCGTGAAGGCAAAGAACTTGACAGCAAAGCTTTGGCAGAGGCTGCATGCTTGGCCGCCTACTATTCTAAAGCAAGAGAAGGAAGTAAGGTTCCGGTTGACTACACCCCGGTGAAATATGTAAAAAAGCCTGCAGGGTCAAAGCCGGGTATGGTCATTTACACAACATACCAAACAGCGTATGTTACCCCTGATGAGGAATTAATAAAGAAGCTTAGAGTGAAATAAAAAG
>CAZDXX010000008.1:0-24224 GCA_964509595.1 uncultured Oscillospiraceae bacterium | reverse complement strand
TAGCCGCGGTTGACCTGAACCTTGCCGGCATCGTCCACCCAGGAAACACGGAACATAATGACGCGCTCAGGCTCGACAATACGATCCATAACACCCTTCTCGATCAGCTCAGGGCGCTGCTCAACGACAGGCTCCAGAGACTCCAGCACTTCCAGCACAGCCTGCAGATATTCCTTCTCATGGCCGTTGCGGGCAACCAGACCCTCGTAAATCTCAATCAACTTAGCATTCTTCAAAGCCATATAAAAAACTCCTTTGCTTGTAATTTGTTCTTTACGTTTTTTATATTATATTCCCGAGTCTGTAGAAATGCAAGTTTTTTTTTGTAAATTGCAAAATCCGACTAAGCAACGCTATAAAAACATACGTGGAAGGCACTTAAAAGCCTTCCACGTAAAAATCATCTTGAAAGAACTTTGCAAATTGCTGCAGAGTTGGGTCGTTTTCGGGCAGGATAAAATCATCACTAAAATTCGCAGGCAAGACGAAATGTCCCTTCTCCTCCGCAGAAACATCTGCAGGACGCTTCGTCTCCACAGCCGAAACATCCGCAGCCCAAGCTGTCTTATCTGCACTCGAAACAGCTTCACTTGCAGACGAACTCTCCTTCCCCGTTTTCAGAGACTTGGGGCCAAACCCATGCGGAAGCAATTCGTCCAGCGTTACTTTCACAAACTCCCGGTCTCCCCGAGCAACCAATACGGTCAACTCCGGGCAGAATTCATAGAGCATCTGACGGCAGGCTCCACAGGGCCAACAATACTCCTCGCCGCCAGCTATCGCCAAAACCTTCCAATCATCCCGGCGGCCATAAGTAACCGCCTTGACCACTGCGGTACGTTCTGCACAAATTGTAGAGCCGTAAGCGGCGTTTTCCACATTACAGCCGGTGAAAACCGTTCCGTCAGCGCACATCAGCGCAGCACCTACAGGGAATTTAGAGTAGGGGACATAAGCCTTTTCCCGCATGGTAAAAGCCAGATCCACCAGTTCACGATCAGTCATACAGTACTCTCCTTGTTATGGTTTCATCCAAAATTATATCCCAAATCGGGACGTACGTCTAGGTCAATTATTTCTGCTGCGTCATAGAACTGCAGATAGCGACTGCGGGACCAGCGCAGAGTGGTGCCGTCAGGATGCAGGCGGTCACAAATCACGGCGGAAATATCGCTCTTGATTTTGGAATAGGACTCTACGCCCACACTGGCAAAAATACGGAATCCCTGTTCCTGCAGATAGCGGAACTGCGCGCCTGTCTGAGTCACATCGTTGCCCCCATCAGGACGGCCTCCGTAGGGATACAACAAAACTGTGGTGGGGCCAACCAAACTGCCTACCTCATCAAACCAACGCTGGGTATCGTCCTGGATACGCTCCATAGACTTGTTCTCCAGGCTAATGTGCGCCCAAGTATGGGATGCAAAAGTCCACCCAGTTTCTTTCAGCCGTTCGATAACAGGCTTGACCGCCTCAATCTCCTTCTGGCGGTTGGCTTCAAACACTTCCAGCTCAGCAGGATCGGTAACATCCCGGTCAGTCTGGGTTCGATAACCCAGAATCCCCTGATAACCGGTCAGTCCGATAACAGCCTTTGCACCATTCAGAGAGAAATCAGGATGCTCCAGCACAAAGTTGTCCAAAAGTGGCGTTGCATCCAACTCTTGGGTCAGGAATGTCTCCTGCGTGTAGGGGTCCGTGCACTCGGCCCAAATTTGGCCATCCTCCCCCACCACCAACTTGGATGTGAATCCCTGCTCCAACATGTACTGATAATAATTCACATCATCAAAAGAAATGATCAGCGGCTTCTTGCCTTCGGGCAGCATCAGGGTATTGCGCACCATACGAGTGCCGGTTTCATCGGTAACTTCGCTCCAAACGTCTTCGATGGCCACCAGGATGTATCCTTTATCATAAAGAGACCGGAGAATCTTGTTGTATTCATCGACCGTAAGCATCCAGTCATCCAATCCCTCTTTTTCTGACTGCGTAGCAGGTCCGTCACGAAATGCCCATTCCGGATATGCAATGACCGGATGGAAGAAAATATGCTCCACCGCCTGATTAGGACCCCATTCCTGCGTCAGATCTTCTTCCGCCCAGTAAGTCAATACCGTTTCATAGGGGTCAGGCTCCGGAGTAGGTGTAGGTTCAGGTGTAGTGACCGGCGTCACAACTACATTCAGGTCCGCGTCCGTGGCATCCTCTCGACCGGCGCCCGATCCGTCTTTTCCGCACGCGGTCAAAACAAAAAGCAAAGCCAATACCAATGTAAATAAAGCAAAGGATTTGCGTTTCATCAACAATCTCCCCCAAACCTTCCTGTTTTCTTTTTATTATATCGTTCTTTCTCTTTAAAGAAATCTCAAAATTCTTACAATTGTGTAAAATTACAATTACTTCAAAGGAACGCGGTGCACTAGCAGTATAGACACCACACCCGTAACCGCGCCGGTCACCAGCGAAGCCAGCAGCAGTGCCGGCAGATACACCAACGGCGCCCCAGAACCCAGCATCACCACAGCAGCAAGAATTTGCCCCACATTATGGGCGGCAGCACCCGCCATACAGACACCAATCAGCGAAACACCAGGACAGTACAGCATAATTGTCATAACTGCCAATGCCAGCAATCCCCCTGTCAGCGAGAAAGCAAGCGAGGTCAACATACCGCCACCAATCGCCCCCAAAAGACTGCGTGCCGCCAAAATCAACAGAGCCTCCCGTTTGGACATGCGGCAAAGAGCAAACACCGTTACCAGATTCGCCAGTCCCAAACGCAGGCCAGGAATCGGAACCAAGATCGTCAGCGGAAGTGCACGTTCCAACATCGATAACGCCAAAGCCAGTGCTGTCAACACCGCACAGCGAGCCAATCGATTTAATTTCACAATGGCTCACCGCCCTTCTTCCCACACTTTCATGCAGCTATCCGGTCACCGCATCATAACCTGCGTCATTCCCATGCAAGGAAACTACCATGCGATCAGGCAAACACACGATTTGCTCCCCTGCCTGAGATATCATACCCATATGCATACAATCTTCACCCGGACACTGTGTCTTTACTACTCTCACACCAGCGGAAGACATTTCTAACACCAGTGAATATTCCCCTTCAACCGGAATCAGCTGAGTTTCTTCAAGGACATCCAATCGGCAAGAGAGGATCACTTCACCATCCAGTACCACTTGCGCTGTCATCGCTTGTTCTGAACGCGAAAATAGCAAGGCCGCCAAAATCGCTGCCGCAATTAGAATAATCAGGCCTACGACCATGTCACCCCATGCCGCACGTTTTCGTTGCTGTGCCTGCATTTGCGCGCCCTCCAATCCCAAAAGGTCTTTTCACATTTTAATTTATAGCATAATTTTACAAGATTAGCAAATTGATCACCAATCTTTAGTTGCGTTTTTCTTTAAAATGTGATATACTACCACTAATTGTTGCGGTGGCGTTTCTTTCCCAACGCACATTTTTCTCCCGGAGGTAACACTATGGGTAACAATACCAAGGCACAAAAAATGGACAAGCGTCAACAGGAAGATGCTGCACTGAACCGAATCCTTGTCTGGTTTGGCGGTGCCGTTGTAGTCGAAATCATTCTACTTTTGCTTAACCGCTTTATTCCCGATATCGCCGTCATTCATTGGCTAACTATTTTGGTTCCTGTTGTCGCTGTACTGGCCATGATTTACTATCTGTTCCAGCGTGACTTCTTCTGCATCACAGTTATTTCAGCCTGTGGCATTTTGAGTTTGCAGCTTTACCGCAAGATGTTCAATATGCATCCCACCATGATTCGCTGTGGTTATGTTCTTGCATTCCTGCTCTTAATCGCTGCCGCTGTGGTGTTGGTTCTCATTCAGCGCGGAAAACGACCGATGCCTCTGAATGTCGACAAATTGGTTCCACAGGATGCCAACTACTTGCTGCTTTATATCACTTGCGCCCTGACTGCCGTTACATTGGCTCTGACTCTGTTTTTGGGCAGCGCCGCAGCGTATTACCTGCTCTTTGTCCTGGTTGCATGGCTGTTTGTCAACGCAGTATACTATATCGTCAAACTGATGTAAAACAACATTTCGTGCCTGAGATAATTTCTCAGGCACGTTTTTTATTGCCCTTGGTCTTTGCTTGTGGTACGATACTGTCAACAACTTAACTTCTCGGTGATCGTATGATTCGTATTTCTAACTTAACTCTCTCTCCCGATGGCAGCCAAGCTCAACTCAAGCAAAAAGCAGCCAAGCTGCTGGGTGTTTCCTCTGATCGCTTTACCACCTTTTCTCTTGTCCGCCAGTCCATTGATGCCCGCAAAAAATCCGAGGTAAAGCTGGTCTGTACTGTGGATATTTCCTGTTTCGGTGAGGAAAAGCTAAAGCTGCCGAAAAACGCTGCTTTTGTAACCCCTCAGTCCTATGTGTTTCCGCAGGTACAACGGCGCAGCTCCACACGCCCTGTCGTGATCGGTATGGGCCCCGCCGGACTGTTCAGCGCGCTGCTTTTGGCCCGAGCCGGCATTCCCTGCTTAGTCTTAGAGCGCGGGCAAAGTGTAGAACGCCGTACACAGGCAGTAGAACTGTTTTGGGACGGCGGCGTACTGGACCCGGAATCCAACGTCCAGTTTGGCGAGGGCGGCGCCGGTACCTTCTCCGATGGGAAATTGACCACCGGCATCCACGACCCGCGAGTGTCCGCAGTTCTGGACATTCTGGCCGATGCCGGCGCACCTGAGGATATCCGCTGGCAGCAAAAGCCTCATATCGGTACCGATATTCTTCGCCAAGTGGTTCAAAACATTCGCCACGAATTGATTTCTCTTGGCTGTGAAATCCGCTTTTGCCATCGTCTGACCGGTTTGATCATTCGCAACGGCGTACTGGCCGGTTTCCAAGCCGCCGGCCCGGAAGGCACATATGAAGAAGCCTGTGATACGCTGGTTCTGGCCCCCGGTCATTCTGCCCGGGATACTTTTGAAATGCTTCAAAACGCTGGAATTCCTCTGGCAGCCAAGCCCTTTGCCATCGGTGTACGCATTGAGCATTCTCAGGACAAAATCTCCCAAGCGCAGTACGGTGAAACCTGGACACAGCTGCCCCCTTCAGACTACAAACTCGCCTGTCACCTGCCCGACGGACGTTCCGCCTTCACCTTCTGCGTTTGCCCCGGCGGTCAGGTGGTCGCTGCCGCTTCGGAGCCGGGCCGATTGGTTACCAACGGTATGAGTTATCGTGCCCGGGACGGCAAAAACATTAACGGCGGTTTTCTGGTCGGTGTTTCCCCGGCCGATTACGGTTGCATTAACACTTCGTCCAATCCATTGCTGGGCGTAGCATTCCAGCGGCTATGGGAAGAACGCGCCTTCTGTCTGGGTGGCGGAAACTACCACGCTCCGGCGCAAACGGTAGCCTCGTTTCTGAACTCCGGCCCATCTGTCTCCTCGCTTGTTCCCACATACCGTCCCGGTGTCCGGGATGCCAGTTTAGACGAATGTCTGCCCTCCTTTGTTACAAACACACTGCGCGGCGCGCTTCCCCAGTTTGGACGTAAACTGAAAGGTTTTGACGATCCCTCCGCCTTGCTGACCGGTGTGGAAACACGTTCCTCCTCTCCCATTCGCATTCTGCGAGGCGAAGATTTCCAATCCATCGGCCTTCCCGGTCTTTATCCCTGCGGTGAAGGCGCAGGATACGCCGGCGGAATTACCTCCGCCGCAGTAGATGGTATCCGAATTGCAGAAGCCATTGCCCAAAACAGAATATAACTTCAAAAAACGCCTATCAACACGGCCACGTTGATAGGCGTTTCGCTGTCTTCCTTTTTCTACTCAAACGCGCTGTCTTGGAATACCATGGTAAACTTGTGCCATCCTAATAAAGAAAGAGAGGATACACACCATGGCAAGAAAAGCAATTGAGCGCAATATTTCCTACGACGAAAGCCGCAAACTTTATTATGTTCACATGGACAGCGGCAAAGACGACAAAGGACAGCGCCGACGCACCTACCGCACATTTCCGACACTGTCTCAAGCTCGCAAAGCACTTCTCGCCTTCCAGACAGAACGCGCCATTTACAGCGATGTAACTCCGCGCACTACAACCTTATCCGACTGGCTCGACTACTGGATGGAAGAAATCGTCAAACCCAACCGTGCGGACACTACCGTTTACGGTTACACCAAAATCATTGAAAACCACCTGGCTCCCGCGCTGGGTGACATCCCAGTCCAGCAATTGACCCCCACCCACATCCAGCAGTATTACACCATGCTTCTACGCGACAAAGGACTCTCCGCAAATACGATCCGCCGACATCACGATTTACTCTCGTCCGCGCTGCGCACGGCTATGCGGCAAGATGTTCTCATTCGCTGTCCGACTGACCGTGTGGAACCGCCGCGTGTCATTCCCAAAGAAGCAAAATACTACAGCCCGGAAAATCTCAAGCGCCTATATGCGGAAGTGGAAGGAACTTGGCTGGAATTGGTGGTCAAACTGGCCGGATGTCTTGGACTGCGGCGAGAGGAAATCTGCGGTCTGAAGTGGACCAGTGTAGACTTTAATCGACGACGCATCCACATTCAGGAGGCCCGTACCGCTGCCGGGGCCAACATTATACAAAAAGAAACCAAGAATCGATCTTCCAACCGCGTTCTTCATTTGACCGATGACTTGTACCCTCTTTTACGCCGTGAATACCGCCGTCAGGCAGAAGATCGCCTGCGTTTGGGAGAGGAGTGGCCGGATACCGGTCTTGTCTTGGTGGATCGTGTCGGACAACCGTACTCCCCCAACAATGTTTCTCTGGCTTTCCACCGCTTCATTTTGAAAAATCATTTGCCGGAAATCACGCTTCACGGACTGCGCCACACTTTCGCCACGGTAGCCTCCGCTCAAGGCGCACCCTTGTTTGAGATTGGTAAGGCACTGGGACATTCCACTCCTGCCACCACAGGACGAATCTACACTCACCTACTGGACACTACTCACGCCCCCACTCTGTCTCGCGTAGCATCCGCCTTAAAATGAAAAAACGCCGCCCGATGGGCGGCGTTTTTTCTTAAAACAAATCTTTTCGTTTCAGAACGATTCCTACGATACCGATGGCAATCACCGAAATCAAAATAGGCACCCAGAAGAACTGGTCAAAGGGCAGTCCGGCCACATTCATTCCATAAAAGCCAAAAACGATATTTGGTATCGTCAACAAAACCGTGATCGAGGTCAGCACCTTCATGGTTTCGTTCAGGTTGTTGGAAATCAAGCTGGCAAAAGACTCCATCATACTGGAAATAATGGACGAATAAATGTTAGCCATCTCAATAGCCTGACGAATCTCGATCAGCACGTCTTCCAGCAGATCCTGATCTTCCTCATATAGAGTCACGATACGGCCTCGCAGAATCTTTTCCAGCGTGACCTCGTTCGCCTTCAGCGAAGTATTAAAGTAGACCAGGGACTTTTCCAGATCCATCAACTGAATCAGTTCCTTGTTGCGCTGGGTTTTATAGAGCTGTCGCTCCATGTGGTTGTAAATCTTATCGATTTGTTTCAGATACTGCAAGTAGCGCTTCGCCACGCGCAGCAGGATGTGCAGAATAAAACTGGTCTTCTTATGGGTGGACACACCCTTGACCATACCTTCCTCAAAATCGCGAATTACCGAGGATTCACGCAAAGAGACGGTGATAATATTGGTCTCAGTCACGATAATGCCCAGAGGGAGCGTGGAGTAGACCACAGCAGAATCTGACTTTTCAACCGCAGGGGTATCGATAATGATCAAGGTCTGCCCTTCTTCGGTATCGATACGAGAAGTCTCCTCTTCGTCCAGTGCAGCCCGCAGGAAATCAGGCTCCACGTCCAACGCACCGGAAACACTTTGCAGTTCTTCTTCGCTGGGGTAGGTCAAGTTGACCCAGCAGCCCTCTTCAATGGTTTCCAATGCCGTCATGCGACCGCCAATGGTCTTGTGGATGGTCATCATGGATAATCACTGCCTTTCCGCGGCACAGAGAAGCCGTGATTTACGAAGAAGTCACCGGTTCCGGTCGCGCCGCTCAGTTGTTTGATATGTACTTCGACTATACGGGTCAGCTGTCACGACGCGTTTCATCTCCTTTTTTAGAATTATTTTTCTCGAATGAAAACATTATATGCCAAAGGAATTCGGATTGCAAGGGCAGAAGGAAAAAGGGCGACGGAAAATTTCCGTCGCCCTTACGAAATCGCTTTACTTGCGCTTGTTAAAGATATTAAAGATGGCCTCGAAATCGCCGTCCTCTTCACCGGCAGAAGCAGCCTTCTCTCCTGCTGCAAACGCGGCTTCGCCAGCAGATGCTTCCACAATTTTGGACGTCGCAGTCACAACAGGCTCGCCATCGGACTTCTCATCAAACCCGGTAGCAATGACAGTGACCTTCAACTCATCTTCCATATCTGCATCAAACGCAGCACCGAAGATGAACAAAGCATCAGGATGGGCAGCTTCCTTGACCATGTTGGTAGCAGCTTCGACCTCTTCCAAGCCAATATCCATGGAGCCGGTGATGTTGACCAGAACGCCCTTGGCACCCTTGATAGAAGTTTCCAGCAAGGGGCTGGAAATTGCCATCTTAGCAGCCTCTTCAGCCTTGTTCTTGCCAGCGGCACGACCCACACCCATATGAGCCATACCGGCGTTTTTCATAACAGCAGTTACGTCAGCGAAATCCAGGTTGATAAAGCCGGTGTTCTTGATCAGGTCGGAGATGGACTGCACAGCCTGACGCAGCACATCATCGGCAATCTCAAATGCATTGGCAAAGGTAATCTTCTGATCCGTAGCATACTTCAGGCGGTCATTGGGGATGATGACCAAGCTATCCACACGCTGGCGCAAATCGTCAATGCCAGCCTCGGCTTGCTTCATACGACGAGCACCCTCGAAGGAGAAGGGCTTGGTGACCACACCAACGGTCAAAATTCCCATTTCCTTGGCAATATCAGCCACGATAGGAGCCGCGCCGGTGCCGGTGCCGCCGCCCATACCGGCGGTAATAAACACCATGTCGGTGTCTTCCAAAATCTTAGAGATAACAGAACGGCTCTCCTCAGCAGACTTGCGGCCCACCTCGGGATCAGAGCCTGCGCCCTTACCATTGGTCAGCTTCTCACCGATCTGTACTTTATATGTAGCGCTGGACACATCCAAGAACTGCTTGTCTGTGTTAACTGCGATAAAGTCAACGCCCTTCATACCGGCCTTTACCATCCGGTTGACTACATTGTTGCCGCCGCCGCCGACACCGATCACCTTGATGATATCATCGTTGTTGGGGCCGGTATCCAAACCAAAAGCCATAGCCGTTCCTCCTATGTAAAAACAAGTTCTAGTACCTCAAAGGGGTACAACACGCCAATATTTTGTTATTATTGTACTGCGCTTTTTCGGGCAGGTCAAGGGAAAACAAAAAAACTTTTCAGAAAGATATCCTTTTTTCGTCGTTTTTCATCAATTGGGAATGAAGTGCGCCTGCGACCCATCATCCACGATCAAATCAAGGGTTCCCGACTGGCCGCTGCTCAATGCCTCAGATGCGGCAGCCTGCTGTACAACCCGAATCAAGTGATCGAAATCGTCACTGTACAATGGCATACGCACATCCAAGCGGTTTTCATAACCCATATGGATCTCGGAATTGCTCGTCAAATCAACGTTTTGTACCTGCGCAAGCATATCCCGGCTCTGTAAGGCGGCCAGGATTTGCTTTAATGCATCCAGTTTGGTCCCCTCTTCTACAGAAACAGCCAGTTTTTCGCCCTCCGCAGGCATCAGCGGGGTCAGCCCAGCAATCACCGGGTATTGTTTTTTCAATTCACTTCCACCCTGCTCAAGCAGCTTGCAGTTGGTGTCTAAAACCCACCAACTGCCATCTTCACTTTCTACAACACCCACCGGCACACACTCAGTAACTGTGAAGACCAACTTATCAGGAAGGTACCGGCGTGTGTTCACTTCATTAATGTACGGCAACTGGTTGACGATTTTTCGTCCCACCAGAATTTTATTGACCAAAAACAGGTTATCACCCTGTTCCACATCAGCAGCAGCAATGATCTCTTCATCCGTATAGACTGTACTGCCCACAATCGTGACTTCCTCTACCCGAAAAAAGACGACACATCCGGCCGCAATGGCGCCTAAAATCAGCAAAAGAGACAGCACCTTATAGAGGAAGCCAAAGCGTCCTCTTCTGCGCCGGTTTCTTCTGTTTCTAGCAGCCATGTTCGTTCCTCATTCCAATCGTTTTATCTCTGCGCCCAATACACAAAGGTCGTCTTCCAGTCGTTCATAACCGCGATCAATATGGTGCAGTCCAGACAAAATGGTTTCTCCCTCCGCACCCAAGGCCGCCACAGCCAGCGCCGCTCCGCCCCGCAAATCGGTAGAACGCACGGAATTTCCATGCAGGCGAGGTACCGCGCTGACTATAGCCACTCTGCCCTCCACTCGGATATCTGCACCCATACGAACCAATTCATCCACATGACGATAGCGATTTTCAAACATATTCTCTACAAACACTGTGGTGCCCGAGCCACAAGCCAATGCCGCCATAACAGGTGCCTGTGCATCGGTAGGAAAGCCTGGATACGGATTTGTGCGAATCGGCCTCACACTGTGCAACGGCCGTGCTGCGATCAAACGCACCGTTTCCTTTTCACTGCGAACCTCGCATCCCGCTTCCTGCAATATAGCACTGACAGTGGACAGATATCGGTAATCTACTCCATGTACCGAAACATCGCCCCCCGTAGCAGCTGCTGCAGTCAGATATGTAGCTGCCACGATCCGATCTCCGATGACCGTATGTTCTCCGCCATGGAGCCTTCTTCCACCATTGATCACAACCGTGGAGGATCCTGCTCCATGCACACTTGCTCCCATCGTATTCAGGAAATTCTGAAGATCTACAATTTCGGGTTCACGTGCAGCATTCAGAATCGTCGTAACCCCTCGTGCTCCACACGCCGCCAACATAATGTTCTCAGTAGCGCCCACGCTGGGTAGAGACAGGTTAATTTCCTTACCTGTCAGATTTGCAGCACAACAGGTCAACCCACCCGGACCTTCCTGAATTTCCGCACCCATCGTGCACATGGCGGCCAGATGTAAATCTATAGGCCGAGGCCCCAGTTCACAGCCACCCGGAAGATTCATCTGTGCCTGACCGCCTCGTGCCAGAATGGCGCCCAAAAAAATTACCGATGAGCGCATTTCCCGCATCAGTTCATCAGGCACATCACAGCGCGTCAGTTTCGAAGCATCCACAATGACCGTATTGCCTTCCCGGCAAGTTCTACAGCCCAAATGTTCCAGGATAGCCAGTGATGCCGCTACGTCGGACAGGTACGGACAGTTGTGAATCACACAAGTCCCGGGAACCAACACCGTAGCCGCCAAAATAGGCAGCACACTGTTTTTTGCCCCATGTATGGTGATCTGACCGTCCAACCGCCGACCGCCCATGATTCGCAATTCGCTCATACAGTTCCCTCCGCTTTATGGTTTTAAACCATGCTATGCGAAGGGCTCTGTTAAGGTTACTTCAACAGCCCGGTCAGCGTCTGATAGATTTGCTCTGCCGCATCCGGAATGGACTGCTGTGTCAACGCACGAATCATCTCATCCCGGCGAGCCATATTTTTCAAAATGGCGGACGCCTCGTTGTACAAAGCCTGCCCGGAACACTGGTTCTCGGGCAGCAATACTGCTCCACCGTGTTCCGCCAACACCTTTGCATTCTTGGTCTGGTGATCGGCTGTTACGTTAGGCGACGGCACCAAAATGGCCGGCTTCGCGATGGCTGCCAGTTCCGCAATGGTGGATGCACCTGCACGACAGATCACCAGATCGGCGGCAGCGCACACCAGCGGCATGTCATAAATATACTGACGCAGATCTACAGAATCCGGGCACTCAGCCTTCATCGCCTCATAATTGCGGCCGGCACCATGAATGTGGTAAAACGGGAAGCCGTCCTTTTCCTCCAAACAAAAGAACTCGCTCATATAACCATTCATCACATCAGCGCCCAGGCTGCCGAAAAAGGAAACCAGCAAAGGCTTATCGTCCGTCAGGCCCAACTGTGCGCGGGCCTCCTGGCGAGTATATCGAAAAAAATCACCTCGCACCGGAGTACCGGTGACAACGACCTTTTCAGGATCATCATAGTGGTTTTTTGAATCCTCAAAACCGACCATGACTACATCGACCACCTTGGACAAGGTCTTAGTTGTCAGTCCGGGAACAGCGTTGGACTCGTGTACTGCAGTGGGAATACCGCGCTTGGCAGCTGCCTTGACAACCGGGAAAGATGCATAGCCGCCGGTACCCACCACCAGATCCGGCTTAAATTCGTCCAGAATAGCGGCCGCCTGCTTCTTGGAGCGGGTCAAATTCACCAGAGTTCCCAGATTGTGCTTAATCGCCGCAGGACTCAAAGAGCGGTAAAAGCTGGAGATGGTGACCGTTTCCAGTTCAAACCCTTCCTTAGGCACCAGTTTCGTCTCCATGCCGCCGTCAGCACCTACGAAAAGGACGCGGCAATCGGGGTTACGCTCCTGGAATAGACGCGCAAGAGCGACAGCAGGATTGATGTGTCCGGCGGTACCACCGCAAGTAAAGAGAATATTCATCGTAAACGCCTCGCAATCAACCTGCTTTCGGTGCAGGAATTTGTCGGGAAACACTCAAAACAATGCCCATTTCTGCCAACTGGATCATCAATGCTGTACCGCCGTAACTGAAGAAGGGCAGCGAAATGCCGGTAACTGGCAGCAAACCGGTAACAACGCCGATGTTGAAGAAAACCTGGAAGGCAAACAGGGTTATGATACCTACCACCAGCAGGGCGCCAAAGCGGTCACGGGCGTGGATCGCGATCCAGTAACCTCGAATGATCAGCAGCGCAAACAGAACCAGAACCAACGCCGCCCCCACAAAGCCAAGTTCTTCGCAAACGATGGCAAACACAACATCATTTTCCGGTTCAGGCAAAAACAGGAACTTCTGAATGCTGTTGCCCAATCCTCGCCCCAACAAGCCGCCGGAGCCAATGGCTAATTTGGACTGGATCGCCTGATATCCGGCGCCCGAGGGATCAATATATGGATCTCTCCACACGGCCAGACGCGTGCTGGTATGGGACATCTGGGTCATGATCAGCACCAGTGCACCGCCGGCCACTGCGCCACCACCAATAAACCAGTAGAGCTTAATACCGGATGCAAACAGGACAACCGCGCCAGCTACCAAAATCAGAATCGTACCGGACATATGGGGTTCCAACAGCATTAGCACAGCAATACCCATCAAAATCAAAACATAGGGTATCAGTTCCAGAAGACCGATGCGATCCAAAAAACCAAGGAAACGGCCAACCAAGCTGTGCTGGTTCCACTTTTTCTTTTTTTCCGTACTGCGCTTACACAGACGAGCCGAAAAGTACAGAATGACACCCAGCTTGGCAATCTCTGATGGCTGAATAGTGATAAAGCCCAGGTTGATCCAACGTTTTGCTCCGTTGATCTCCTCGCCAATCAAAAGCACCAGGCCCAGTAACACGAAGGCGGCTATCAGAACGAAAACCGACACCCAACGCCAGGTCTGATAGTTAATCTTAGAGATAAAATACAGTACCACAACACCAGCTACACCAAAAAACAGCTGTCGAATAAAGTAGTAGTACGGGGTACTGACATCGGGGTCATAGTAGGCCGATGCATAGGAGGCAGAAAGCATCATGATGATACCGATGCCCAGCAGCATGATGACCAGCATCAGGAACGGCAGGTCCATGGGGCCTCGCGCCAGCTGTTCTTCAATTGTCAGGTCACGCTTAGGCTTAGCCATGGCTGCTCCTTTCTATCATTCAAAACCAATCAGGGAACCAAATAGCGAGGGAATACTCCAATCAGAGCAAGCACACAGAACACCAGTGTGATGCCTGAAAATACAAAAACCAGCTTTTTCTCGGACCAACCGCCCATCTCCAGGTGGTGATGCAGCGGAGCCATGCGGAAAATACGCTTACCATGTGTGACTTTAAAGTAGACTACCTGGATAATGTCAGAAAGAGTTTCCACAATATAGATAATACCCACCAAAATCAGAATCAGGGGCATATCCAGCGCAAATGCCAGTCCGCACACAGCACCGCCCAGGAACAGGGATCCGGTATCACCCATAAACACCTTAGCCGGGTGAAAGTTGTAAATCAGGAACCCGATCAGCGCACCCAGTAAAGCACCTGCAAAGGTGCCCAGCGCGGTCTGACCGGCAATGGCGCTGACCACCGTGTAGAACAGCGCAACCGGCACCGTCACACCGGCAGCCAAACCGTCGATTCCGTCGGTGATATTGACTGCATTCACACAGCCCACCATAACAAAGGCAGCGAAGATCATGTACACCACCCAAGGCAGTACGATTTCCACGTTGAAAAAGGGGATGTACAAGTTAGGGGTCAGGTGACGGGTATAGCGCAGCAGGGCGGTGAATGCAATCGCCGCAGCCAGCTGCAGCAAAAACTTCTGCGGTGCAGTCAAGCCGGTATTCTGCTTCTTCTTCAGCTTAGCATAGTCATCCACAAAGCCAATCAGGCCAAATACCAACGCGAAAGCAAGCACCAGCAATCCGCTGATATCACCTGCAATCCCCACAAAAAGCGCCACGATCACCGCAACAGCTATACCGGCGATGAACATAATACCGCCCATAGTAGGAGTGCCCTGCTTTGACATGTGCCAGGTAGGTCCATCTTCCTTGATGGACTGACCAGCCTTCATACGGCGCAGAGCCGGTACCAGAAATTTACCGACCACGGCAGTGACGGCAAAAGAAAGCACTACAACGATCAAATAATGAATTATCATTTGCATGACTTCAACCTCCGGACTTTTAGCAAGGTATTATATCATACTTTACTAAAAAAGTCTTCTATTTCTTCTCTCTCATCCAAATGGAACTTTTCTCCGTTGATTTCCTGATAAGTTTCGTGACCTTTTCCAGCCAGTAAAATCACATCACCCGGCTGTCCTTGCGCCAATGCATATCGAATAGCTTCGCGCCGGTCACACTCCACCACATAAGGAGTGTCCGTCCCTTCCATCCCTTTCAGGATATCATCAATAATATCCTCAGGCCGCTCTGTGCGCGGATTGTCACTGGTGACCACCACAAGATCCGCCAGTTCTGCAGCAATGGCACCCATAACCGCGCGTTTGGAGCGATCCCGGTCGCCGCCGCAGCCAAACAGACAAATCACCCGATTGGCAGTCAAATTCCGCACCGTAGTCAAAATATTCTCCAGCGCGTCCGGTGTATGCGCATAGTCGATCAGCACGGTGAAAAGCGTCGGAACCGGCACCACTTCGATGCGCCCCTTAACGCCCTTCGCATGGACCAACGCATCGGCGACAGCTTCCAGAGGCAACCCAAGCCCTACAACACAAGCAATCACACCCAGAGCATTGTAAATGGAAAATCCACCCGGTATCGGCAGCCGCACACGTCGGATATCGTCCCGTGTTAAGGCTTCAAATTCTACCCGTTCCGGAAACAGTCGAATATTCTTGGCCGTCAAGTCGGCCTCATTTTTATTTTCGGAGTAGGTAAACTTCGGACAGGTTACTGTTTTGTTGAAGTAACGTCCCGCTTCATCATCCAAATTCAGTACTGCCAGGTCAGTCTGTCGGAACAATCTGCCTTTCGCATCCCGGTAGGCTTCCATTGTTCCATGAAAGTCCAGGTGGTCCGGTGTCAGGTTGGTGAAAATGCCGGCAGCAAAGCGCAATCCATCAACCCGATGGAGCACGAGTGCATGGGATGAGACCTCCATAACCACATGGCTGCAGCCGGCAGCCACCATATCATACAGCAATTGCTGCAGATCCCAGGATTCCGGGGTGGTTCGCGCTGTCGGAAAACTCTCGCTGCCAATCATGTTCTGATTAGTACCGATTAGACCTACTTTTGCCCGTGCGCATCGTTCCAGAACCTCTTTCAACAGATACGTCGTGGTCGTTTTCCCGTTGGTCCCGGTGACTGCCAGCAAGGTCAGTTTTTCTGCCGGACGACCAAACCAGTTAGCAGCCACAATAGCCAACGCCGCACGAGTGTCCTTACAAACCAGCCAAGGGCCTTCCTGTTCCGGCTCATGCTGACACAATACTGCCACCGCGCCTCTTCCCAGTGCATCCTCAATGTGAAAATGACCATCGGTCTTGTAACCGGACAGCGCAACAAACAGGGCACCCGGTTCCAGCGTACGTGTATCATAAGAAACGGAAGTAATTTGGACATCCCGGGGTACGGCGCAGGAACTTAGCGCCACACCCACAAGCAATTGCTCCAACTTCAATCCAATACCTCCTGATGCCAAATACAAAACCAAACAATACGATTAGCCGTTGACTTCACCGCCGTAGTCCTGAACGCTGCCGTCTGCAAAGCGTACTTCCACCACCGTGCCGCGCTCGACCATACTGCCGGCCGCGTAGGACTGACTGATGGCCTTGTTAGAGGACTTGTAATACTCCACCGCACCGGTAGCGCGCAGGTACAGCCCCGCATTATTCAGGGCAGCCTGGACCTGCTCAGGCGATTTACCCGCCAAATCAGGTACTTCCACCTGGTCAGAGGGCACCTCTTCATTTACATAAATCACAACCTGGCTGTTGCCCGGAATAGTTGCTCCCGCAGCAGGAATCTGCCCTGTAACTACATCGCCCTCACCCACCACACGATAGGTCAGGCCAGCCAGCCCAGTCAGATACTGGGCATGATCCAGATAATGACCCACCAGCTTAGGCACTTGGGTATCCGCGCCGGACAGTTCATCGGGTGTATATTGCTTCTCCACACCCATATAATCCAGAATGCTGGCAATCAGTTTACCGGCCATGGGAGCCGCCATGTTACCGCCGCTGATGTATGTACCGCTGACGGACTCATTACTTCCGGGATAAGCATGCTCCGGGTTGTCATAGGCCAGCAGGACAATGACCTGTGGATCATTGGCAGGGGCGAAACCCACAAAGGAAACAATATTGTGATCTTCCACATCGGTCTCGGATGTACCGGTCTTGCCGCCGATGCGGTAGCCGGCTGTATAGGCGTTCTTACCGGTGCCTCCATCCACAACGCCCTCCAATATCTGGCGTACAAGTTCACTGGTGGACTCAGAAACCACTTGGCGTACCAATGTGGTTTCGTGCCGATAGGTCGTGTTCCCATTGTCATCCGCAATCTTCTCAACCACATAAGGCTCATAGAGATATCCGCCGTTAATGGTGGACGCGAACGCCGAAATCAACTGGATAGGGCTCACCTTCAGACGCTGACCAAATGAAGCAGTAGCCAGGTTAACAGTCGTAAACTTCTCCCGCGACCACACCAGTTCGTCATTGTCATTGCTGGCCTCACCGGGCAGATCAATCCCCGTCTTGCCGTACAATCCAAAGCTTTCCAGGTAATCGTAGAACTTCTCTGTACCCAGTCTCAAGCCGATTTGGATAAAGGCAGGGTTGCAGGAGTTTTCCACCGCCTCCGCCAGAGTCTGGTGTCCATGTCCTTCCTTCTTGGAGCAACTAATGGGTTTGGGCCATCCGGCCACCGTATAGGAACCGGTACAGTCAAAAGTATCCGATTCACTGACCACGCCCTCTTCCAATGCAGCTGCCAGCACCATGGCTTTGAATGTAGAACCGGGTTCGTAAGGGTCACTGATCGCTTTATTTCTCCACTGATCCCACTGAGCATTTTTCAACGCCTCTGTGTACTCCTCAGGTGTGACAGTTTCTTTCAGTGCTTGCAATTCTTCCGCCAACAAAGAATCAACAATGGTCGTATAGTTATTCAAATCAAATTCCGGTGAGTTGGCCATGCCCAGAACCGCGCCGGTGTTGGGATCCATGGCGATGGCAAAGCCTCCATTCAGAACATCATATGCTTCGATACCTTCCACCAGAGTGGATTCCAGCATGGACTGAATATTGGTATCAATTGTCAGTGTCAGATTACTGCCATTCTGTGCATCAATATAATTTTCGTAATGGACGAGCATTTCGGAACCGCTGGCGGTCTTGCCGGTGATAATACGCCCCGACTCACCGGACAGTTCGTTATTATATTTGGCTTCCACACCATAAGCACCCGTATTTTCCGCATTGACGAATCCCACCACATGAGATGCCAGCGAAGAATAGGGATAATAGCGCTTGGTGGTAGGCTCCGGATATACACTATTGGACAACTTGTTTTCCGTGACAAAGGCACGCACCTGATCCGCTATATCATCCTCAACTTTCGCCTTGATCATCTGGTACTGGTTGTCAATGGCCAGTCGCTCCATAATCATCAGCGGATCTACATTCAGGATTTTTGCTAAGCCAGATGCGATCAATTCATCGGTGGGTTCCAGATAATCCGGGTACTCCCCATTCCCCTCTTTTGCCTTTTCCACCTTTTCTGCATATTCTTCCTGCAAACGGTCCACATCTCTGGGCGAGACGATGATGTTATAGACCGTGGCAGACATTGACAAAATAGATCCGTTTGTGTCGTAAATCGTGCCGCGTTCGGCAGAAACGGGAATATCGGCAGTCTGCTGATCAATGGCCTCCTGCAATAATTGCTCGTGCTGGTTAATTTGGAGATCCCAAAGTTTCCACAGCAGAGGAATAAAAATCAGCACACCGAATACCACCATCAGGAAGATCGTTCTTCCCAGAATGGCGCGATTTGCCCTGCGGTCTTTTTCTCGTTTTTTCTGTTCTTTTTCCGTCAAGGCGTGCTCCTCCTGTCTGCAAACCGCGGGAAAACTCTCCCTATGCTATATCTCATATATATCTGCGAAGGGCGCAAGAAAACTTCTTTTCTTGCGCCCCCATTTCTCTTTATCAGGGTTTTCTCTCAATACCTATGCTGGATGGATACCAAATTATCACCGTAGTTACGAAACCAAATCACTCAGACAACTGCCAATCTTACCCAGCAGTCCGGAGGCATCATCGACCTGGTCGTAGACCACTACGCTGTCCGGTTCAGACAGATCCAGCACCACCATCTGATTGCTGCCGGGCTTGACCATGCTGCCCTCAGCAGTTAATTCAGTTTCAAGCGCTTGCCAGTCATAAGCCAACTCATACTGAGTCAGCAGTTTCGCTTCCTCTTCCTGCAGCGCAGACAGTTCGTTGCGCAACTGAACCGTTTCGTCATTGACGACAGTCAGGTTGACGTAACTTATCAGCAGCATAACTGCCATTACGCCAATAGCCAAAAAGCCAATCACTGCAAACGGAGAAACTGCACCCGCTTCACGTACCTGAACACGAGGACGCGCCAGAGTTCGCTCTCTGGGACGAACCTTGGGTCGGGGCTGAAGAACTTCCTGCCGTTCAGGAGCCGGTACTGCTACTGCGCCGCCTTCCCATGCGGGATCATAGGCCACGTTGCCGTACACTTCATATCTGGTTGATCTGCGTCTGGCCTCTGCTGCCATGAAGTTCACACCTTACCTTAAACACACAAATTAAAGTTTTTCCGCCACGCGAAGCTTTGCGCTTCGAGCACGCGGGTTGATTTTCAATTCTTCCTCATCTGCCACAATGGGCTTGCGGGGAGTCAGTTTGATTTGTGGGGTCTTGCCACACACACATACCGGAAAATCCGGCGGACAAGTACATCCTTTTGCGAACTCTGCCATACCGGTTTTCACGATTCGATCCTCCAGAGAGTGGAAGGAGATAATCGCCAATCTTCCACCCACATTCAGGCGAGGTACCGCGTCGCTGACCATGGTTTCCACCGCGCCCAGCTCGTCATTGACGGCGATGCGGATAGCTTGGAAGGAACGTTTGGCCGGGTGCTGCTTCTCTCTCAGTGCCGCAGCCGGCATGGCACTTTTAATAAGGTCTACCAGTTCCAGCGTAGTCTCAATCGGCTTGTCCTCACGTTTCTGCACGATATTGCGGGCAATCGCAGGAGCGTATCGTTCTTCGCCGTAACGCCAGAGTATCCTCTTTAATTCATCCTCCGACCACTGGTTTACTACTTCGTAAGCACTCAGCGCACTGCTTTGATCCATACGCATGTCCAACGGTGCGTCCTGCATATAGGAAAAACCGCGGGAAGCGTCATCCAATTGTGGGGAAGATACACCCAGATCGAACAGCATGCCGTCCACTTTCTCAATATTCAACTCATCCAAAATTGCTGCCAACTCGCCAAAGTTTCCGTGGACCAGAGTGACCCGATCCATCAGACCTTCCAGTCGGCCCGGCGCGGCATCCAATGCAGCTTGGTCACGGTCGATACAAATCAGCCGTCCGGCGGTCAGCCTTTTGGCAATCTCACGGGAATGGCCGGCACGCCCCAGCGTACCGTCTACATAAACGCCGTCGGGTTTGATGTTCAGCGCGTCAATGCACGGCTGCAGCATCACAGGCACATGGGAAAATTCCATACTCATAAATCAGAACTCCAAGGTTTCCATCAGCGCCGCCAGTTTCTCAGGAGTCATTTCCTCCTCCTCGGCACGCCATGTATCAGCATCCCAGATTTCGGCGCGGTTGTGGACACCGATGATGACCACATCCTTGTTTAGCTTGGCGTACTGGCGCAGAAACTGAGGAATCAGGATACGGCCCTGGCTGTCGGGTTCGCACTTGGCCGCCTTAGCAAAAATGGGGCGCATGGCCCGGGACTGAGTCATGGGGAGGGATGCAAATTTTTCGGTGAAAACCTTCCAGCTCTCCTCGGGGTAGATAGCCAGACAGGCATCCAAGCCCAGAGTCAAATAACAGGTGGAGCCTAATTCCTCTCTCAGCTTGGCAGGAATGAACAAACGGCCCTTGGGGTCGATGCTGTGTTCGTATGTACCGGTCACGCTGCCCACGCCGTTCACTTCCTCCACTTTAATGGTTTTTTACTCATTTTTGCTCCATTTTGCTCCACTTTCTTCTCAAGTATACTTCCTGCCCCCAGAAATTGCAATAGTTTTTTGCAATTTTTTCGAAAGAAAAAACGCCGATTTTCGTTGAAAAATCAGCGTTTTTAAGAGTTAAAACCAATGTTCGATTGCAGGCGATTGCAAAAAAATTTCCTTTCCCTTAAATTCATTTCATTTTTCTTGTATTTCACACCTTTTTTGAAACACAAAATGTTGTGTTTTTCGGCCGACAGACATCTTTTTTTAATTGACATATATCGATTATCGCTATATAATATATGTATCGATAATCGATATAAATGCACGCATAATTGGAACGCCCAGCGCAGAGAGTATACGGATTTTATGTCAAAAAAGGAAGTGGGAATGTGGCACGCAAAAAACTGGATACCCTGACTGAGCCCATGTACTACATCCTTCTGGCGCTGACCGAAGAGCGCCACGGGTACGGCATCATGCAGTACGCCAATCAGCTGACCAACGGCCGGGTAAGCATCGGCGCAGGCACGTTATATGCCCTGCTGTCTCGGTTCGAGAAAGAAAAGCTGATTTACGCCACCAAAGAAGAGGAAAACCGCAAATACTATCTGCTGACCGACCTTGGTCGTAAGACACTGGAGGATGAATTTGACCGTCTGCGCCGCCAGGTGGCGGACGGAACTTATGTACTTCTCAGAAAGGAGGACAAAAAATGAGCGAGAAAAAATGGGGGTTCTTCCCCTTCGACGCCATGGACTACAAAGCCGCCCAGGCTTATCTGGACAAAAAGGCCGCACAAGGTTGGCTCCTGGACAAACTATACCTAAAGAGATTTGCCCGGTTCGTACCCGCGGAAGGGCGTTACCACTGCGTGGATATCGACGCTCCCCACATATTCGAAGACGATACCGACTGGGGTTACATCGAACTCTGCGAAGATGCCGGCTGGGAGCTGACTGCAAGCATCCGAAGCATGCTGATCTTCCGCTCCAAGCCGGGACAGCACCCCGTTCCCCTGCAAACCGACGAAGGTATGGAGGCCGAACGCTTCTGGAAACGCCATCTGCGCAGGAATCTGATTTGGCTGCTGATTCTGCTGTTTGTGGTGCTTCCCCTATACGTATTTCTGATTTTTCGCGCCCCCAACGCCCTCCCCATCAGTGAATCCCTTTGTGTCAATTCCACTCTGCTTCTCCCTCCCATTCTGCTTCTTGCCGTGGTCTGCATCGTTCGGGATCTGATTTGCATGATCCGAGCAACAAGACAGGTGCGGCGCGCCGGAGTCATCCCCAACCCAAAGAGCCGCGCTCCATGGGTTTTCGGTTTACTTTCCTTCCTCGCCACTCTTCTTCTGATTTTCTGGTACGGCGCCCACTTTATCGAAATTTTTGACGTGAACAAAACGGTGGATGTGGAATGGAGCACCTACCGCAAAGAATATTCCGCCACCCCCGAGCTCTGTCAATCCTACCCCGTCATCACTGCTGCTGACTTAGGTCTTCCCTACAGCGACGACAGCCGCTATCTGGATGGCCGCCGCTCAGTACTGGTGGATTTTCTGGATTACAGCGAAATCGCCGACGGTGAGATAGGGGCTACCCACATTCTGACCACCGAGCGCTACGAGTGCGTCAGCGAAACACTGGCCGGATGGCTCTTCGCCTCCCGACGCAGCGAAACCACGCATCGCCACGGATTCACCTGGGGCTCCCTGGAGTGGGGCGAGGTCACGTCCGACTACGGCTTTGACCAAATTTGCTTCGCCCGGGAGGAGTCCTACCTACTGGCCCGTGAGGGCGACACCGTGATTCTGGTAGGCGCTTCCGGCCTTGATTTGACCGACCATCTGGATACGATTTGGGAGCGTCTGGAACTGGACGGCTAACTCCCCCTTGCAATCCCCACTTCCCCGCCGTATAATTTGGGCGAGATCGATAAAATTTGGAGGGGTTTCCCTTGAAAAAACGAATTCTTCTTCTGACCACCGGCGGCACCATTGCCTCCAAGCGCACGGAGGAGGGCCTTGCTCCCGGCATCACCGGTGAGGAACTGGCCGCGTGGCTGCCCCATTTGAGCGAGGCCTACGACATTACCGTGCGGGACATCCTGCATCTGGACTCCTCCAACATCCAGCCTGAGGAGTGGCAGCTGATCGCCCGCAGCATTTTCGAGGAAAAGGACCACTACAACGGCATTGTGGTCACTCACGGCACCGACACCATGGCCTACACGGCCTCCGTGCTGTCCTTCATGCTGCCCGGCATCAACCTGCCCGTGGTGCTGACCGGCAGCCAACTACCCATCGAGCACCCCCTGACCGACGGACTGGAAAACCTGCGCACCGCCTTTGCCATGGCGGCCTCCGGCGTGCGCGGCGTGTACGTGGCCTTCAACCGCAAGGTCATTCTCGGCTGCCGCGCAGTCAAGACCCGCACCACCGATTTCGACGCTTTCGAGAGCGTCAACTGGCCCGAGGTGGCCACCGTCGGCGGCAGCGGACTGGTCATCAATCCGAGCGCTCTGCCCAACATTACCGGCCCATGCCGCCTGCAGGACCGCCTGTGTGAGGAAGTGTTCCTGATCAAGCTGACTCCCGGTTTGAACCCGGAGATTTTTGATATGCTCCTGTCCATGCATTACCGCGGCGTGGTCATCGAAGCCTTCGGTGCCGGTGGCCTGCACTTCATCCGCCGGGATCTGATTTCTAAACTTCAAAAGGCTGCCGAGGCCGGCATGACCGTAGTTGTATGCTCCCAGTGTCTGTATGAACGCAGCGACTTCTCCTTGTACCAGGCTGGTCAAAAAGCCCTGGAACAGGGTGTGATTCAAGGGCTGGACATGACTACCGAGGCCACCGTGACGAAACTCATGTGGGTTTTGGGCCAAACCGATGACGCGGGTTTGATCCGAACCTTGTTCTCTCAAAATCTCAGCGGCGAAATTTCAACTAAGTGATAAAAATTTAGACGTGGTGCCCGAAGGCCGGCAATGGTCTTCGGGCATTTTCTTGCAGATGAAAAGTTCTCGCTCAGCACCGTTTGGCAAGCATCCCCAACACAACGAGGTTAAACGTTCTCGCACGACATATTGTTTTTCTTGTAAATTTTTTCTTCTTGCTATAAAATGACTCCAAACGGACACAATTGTCCCACTGTGATGTTTCCAATTGGTAACATCATTTTGAGGTGATTGCCATGCTCATTCAACGAATCCGAGATTTAAGAGAAGATGCGGACAAAA
>CAZDXX010000007.1:0-24540 GCA_964509595.1 uncultured Oscillospiraceae bacterium | reverse complement strand
GTATTTGGATTAACTTTTCTTTCCTCTGTGGCATAAGATGACTCGGGAGAGTTTGTCAGGCTGGCGGAAGGGAACTGTTTAAAATTTTTGTAGCGGGTATAGTTCCAGCCGCCCCGTGGGAAAATGATAGTGGCCGCGTTACCAGGTGACGCCGGCGACTATATTCCGGCGGAGTGTGAGTTCTGTGGATAACAGCGTAAAACGAGGAGATATTTTCTATGCGGACTTAAGTCCGGTAGTTGGAAGTGAGCAGGGAGGTATTCGCCCGGTGCTCATTGTACAGAATGATACCGGGAACAAGCATAGTCCAACAGTCATTGCTGCAGCAATCACATCGCAGACAGGGAAGGCAAAGCTGCCGACTCATATCGAACTGGAAGCAATGAGCTGTGGTCTGCCCAAAGAGTCCGTAATCTTATTAGAACAGATTCGTACATTGGATAAGCGGCGTCTGCGCGAAAGAATGGGCAGACTTGATGAAGAGCGAATGCATCAGGTTGATTCCGCCATTGCGGTTAGCTTTGGTCTTCACCCTGAAACTTTAGTGTAATACAAGTGAAATCGGCGCTGTCCCAGCATTTTTGTTGGGACAGCGGAATTTCGGGAGGTACATATGAAAAAATCGAATCGAATCACAATTGGCTTTGGAGCACTTGTTTTGGTCTGTGTTGTTGCAGTGGCTGGTATTTCTGCGGCAGCAACCGGCGGAGATCAAACCGATCCATTGGTTACCTTAAGTTATTTGACACAAGTATTCAAACCTGAAGTAATGGAAATGGTCGATGATCAGGTTGCTGCGAATGAAGCTGCTTTGACTGCGAAGTTGGATGCTGCAATTAATGACTATTCTTTGCAGATGGAGCAGGCCTTGACTCAGGGTGGAGGCTCGAGTTCTTCGTATATTGTTGTCTCTCTTGGCGCTGGCCAGATTTTGCTTCCTGAAGCGGGTGGAGAAGTGCTGCTTTGTTCCGGCTCTGCAAATGTTGCGTTGGATAGTGCCTCTGTCTTGTTCGATACTACGGCAGGAAGCAGTTTGGACAAGGGTGGATCTTTAAAAGCAAATCATTTGTATGTCGTTCCTTTGGCCGGAGGCGGTATTACCGCATCTGCCGATTGTGTGATGCTGGTTCGAGGTGCATATACTGTTTACTGATTTTCAGAAATAGTTGATAGAGATAGATAAGTAGGTGTTTTTTCCTGTGAATGCGTTTACTCGTAAAGGTTGGCTGGCGGTTATTGCATGCGCATTGGCAACGTTTAATTCGGGAGCTCTCTTTTTTGGTTATCCCGGATTGATGACTCCATATTGGCGCGAACTTCTTCAAGTTGACTCAGGCGCCACCGGTTTCATCATGACATTTGCATGTTTAGGTGTTGGCTGCATGACTCTCGTTTCAGGCCGCCTTCATCCTCGTATCGGTACTCGTCGAAGTTTTTTAATTGGCTCCATTATTCTAATCGTTTGTATGCTTCTTGCAAATTTTGCTAACAGCATGCCCATGATCTATCTTTGGGCTTATTTGAATGGTGCAGGTACAGGATTTATTTACGGACCTTCGTTGACAACCGTGCAGCATTGGTTTCCTCAGCGTCGTGGACTTGCTACCGGTGTTGTTAATCTATGCTTTGGCACGGCAGCTGCAGTTATGTCTCCGGTTTATACCTTGTTGTTTAATAAACTCGGCTACGAGCAAATGAACTATATCATTCTTGCTATGTTGATTGTACTTAATGGCCTTTCTTTGCTGTATGCCGAATTCCCGGATCGTGTTGCATTAACAGATGCTGAGAAGCAAGGACGCGCAGAGATTCTGGAAAAGCTGAAGCAGAAAGATCCTGCGAAGGGACCAACGCTGGCTTCCAAAGATTACACAGTGAAGGAAGCCTTGAAATCCAGGAGCTTTTGGGCTGTTTGGTTTGCTTGGGTATTTGTTGGTGCAGCCGGTATCTCTATGGTCAGCCAAGGCGGTAACTTTGCCACATCTATCGGGTTGCCTACAGTAGTGGTAATTACTGCATTTAATCTGACAAACGGTATTGGTCGTATTGTTGCCGGTACACTTTCCGACTTTATTGGACGTAATGCCACCGGTTGCGTTGCTTTCGTGATGGGGGCTTTGGGCTACCTGCTTCTGCCATTCTGCAGCAATTCGGTTTTGGTTGCCATTTTGTCTGCATTTGTTGGCTTTGCATTTGGCACGTTGTTTGCTATATCGGCTCCGCTTGTCTCCGATCTGTTTGGCTTGAAGTATTACAGCACGATTTTTAGCTTGGTATTTGTTGCTTACGGATTTATCAGCGGAATTGTCGGTCCGGCATTGGTTGGTCAGATGCTGAAAGCTACTGAAGAAAATTTTGTCATTGTATTTCCTGTTTTGGCTGTATTTTGCGTTGCTGGCGCTGTGTGCATTATGCTGGCAAAGCACTCCCGTCATACTGTCGGCACAGATAAGTGATTATTTTGTCGGAAAAGGTCTCTTTCGTACATATACGAGAGAGACCTTTTAGCAATTTTACAGTTTGAAGCGCATTCATAACAACTGTTTTTTTGCGCTTTGTCAAAGCTTTTTCAGCTTCTTGACAATGTAAAATGGAACAGTTATACTAACAATATTATAAAAGCGGAAAAGGCGCTCGTCCCAAGGGCGGAGCGCTTTCTTTGTTTATTGATTTCAGCCGAAAGGGGTGCCGATTATGGCATACACAAAGGAAGATATTCTTCGTATTATTAAAGAAGAGCAGATTGAGTTTGTTCGTCTTCAGTTTACCGACATTTTTGGCATGCTTAAAAATGTTGCAATTACTGCTAAGCAAGTGGAAAAAGCACTGAACAATCAAATGATGTTTGACGGATCCTCGATCGAGGGCTTTGTTCGAATTGATGAATCTGACCAATATCTTTATCCTGATTTAAATTCCTTTGTCATTTTCCCTTGGGAACCCTGCGGCAAGGTGGCACGACTGATTTGTGATGTTTATAATACAGACGGAACTCCTTTTATTGGCGACCCTCGCGGAGTCCTGAAGCGTACTTTGCAGAAGGCGTTTGATATGGGCTATGACAATTTCTATGTTGGTCCTGAGTGTGAGTTTTTCCTGTTCAAAACTGATGAAGAGGGAAAACCGACCATGAAGACTAACGATGAGGCCAGCTATTTTGATCTTGGCCCGCTGGATCATGGCGAGAGTACTCGCCGTGAGATCTGTATGGCTTTGGAGCAGATGGATTATGAAATCGAAGCAAGCCATCACGAGTGTGCTATGGGTCAGCATGAGATTGACTTTAAGTATACAGGCGCTCTCCACGCAGCCGACAATATCATGACTTTTAAATTGGCTGTTAAAACGTTGGCTCAGCGCAATGGTCTGCACGCAACATTCATGCCTAAGCCCATCTTTGGTCAGGCAGGTAATGGTATGCATACCAATATGTCTCTGTTCCGTGATGGCAAAAACGTATTTTATGATCCGAATGACGCAAAGGGCCTGTCCAAGGAGGCATACAGCTTTATCGCTGGTATTCTGCATCATATGAAGGGTATGACGGCTATTACGAATCCTCTGGTCAACTCGTATAAACGTCTGGTTCCTGGCTACGAGGCGCCCTGTTATATGGCTTGGTCCGCTTCCAATCGTTCTACGTTAATTCGCATTCCTGCATCAAGAGGTCAGGGCACTCGCGTCGAGCTTCGTTGCCCCGATCCGTGCTGCAACCCCTATCTTGAACTGGCTGTTTGTCTTGCGGCTGGTCTGGACGGCATTGAGAAAAACATGACTCCGCCACCTGAAATTACTGAAAATATTTTTGCAATGGACACTGCTGCCCGTAAAGCAAAAGGTATTGAAGCGTTGCCTGCATCACTGGAACAGGCGATTCGTGAACTGGAAAAGGATCAGTTAGTTCTTGATACTCTTGGCCCTCATGTTGCCTACAATTATATTGAAGGCAAGAAAAAAGAATGGGATGAATATCGTATGCATGTTACGACCTGGGAGCGTGACAAGTATATTATCAACTATTGATTATACTGCTGCAAGGAGTCCGAGAAATGTTAAAGTTTACCAAGATGGAAGGCCTGGGCAATGACTATGTGTATGTCAACTGTCTGGAAAATACCCCCGAGGATCTGAACGGACTGGCCATTCGAGTATCTGACCGTCATTTTGGCGTTGGAGGGGATGGATTAATTTGTATTTGCCCTTCTGAAAACGCTGATGTTCGGATGCGGATGTTTAATGCTGATGGATCCGAAGGCGAGATGTGTGGCAACGGTGTCCGCTGTGTAGGTAAGTTTGTTTACGACAAGGGTTTAGTCAAGAAGAATCCACTTACCGTAGAGACCTTGGGCGGAATCAAAATTTTGGAACTGACACTGGAAAACGACTTGGTGTCAGCTGTGACTGTAGATATGGGCGAACCGGTTTTGAACCCTTCGGCAGAGATACTTGTAAAGGAAAATACATATACAGTCCATCCTGCCTCTATGGGAAATCCTCACTCGGTCGTTTACCTGCCGGAAATTGATAAGTTAGACTTGGAAGACATCGGACCCTGCTTTGAATGTCATCCTATGTTCCCAAATAGAACCAATACGGAGTTTGTTGAGATTTTGGATCGTACCCACTTGAAAATGCGTGTGTGGGAACGGGGAAGTGGAGAAACTCTGGCCTGCGGCACAGGTGCTTGTGCTGTATTGGCAGTGACAGCTGCGCTTGGCCTTTGTGAACGTGAGGCAACCGTGCACCTGCTTGGTGGTGATTTGAAAATTCGTTGGTCCGAAGAAGACGGACACATTTACATGACCGGACCTGCAACCACTGTTTTTGAAGGAGAATTAGAGCTATAATGCATATTAATGAAAATTACCTGAAGCTGCCCGGCAGCTATCTTTTTTCCGAGATTAATCGACGTGCTACTGCCTACGCGGCAGCAAACCCCGAAAAGAAACTGATCAAGCTTGGTATCGGTGATGTTACCCGCCCGCTGCCTGCAGCAGTTCTTGAGGCAATGCATAAAGCTGTGGATGAAATGGGCCGAAGTGAGACTTTCCGAGGTTACGGTCCGGAGCAGGGTTATGATTTTCTGCGAAACGCCATTGTTGCGAATGACTACGCACCTCTTGGTGTGAAGTTAGATGCTGATGAAATTTTTGTTTCAGATGGAGCTAAGAGCGATTGCGGCAATATTGGTGACATTTTCGGTTTGGATAATGTCGTGGCTGTCTGTGATCCGGTGTATCCTGTTTATGTTGATACTAATGCAATGGCTGGTCGAGCAGGGGAATACAATGAAAATACCGGAATGTGGAGTAATCTGCATTACATGCCGTGTACCGCAGAGAATGGTTTCGCCCCTGAGATTCCTGACTGCAAGGTTGATCTTATTTATCTTTGCTTCCCGAACAACCCTACTGGTGCTGTTGCTACAAGAGCACAGCTTGAAGCTTGGGTCGATTATGCGAATAAGAATGGTTCTGTTATTCTGTATGACTCTGCATATGAAGCGTTTATTGCCGAGCCCGATGTTCCTCGTTCTATTTTTGAAATTGAAGGTGCCAAGACCTGTGCAATTGAGTTCCGCTCATTCTCTAAGACTGCCGGCTTTACTGGAACTCGTTGTGCCTATACTGTAGTACCGAAGGAATTACGGCGTGGCGGTGCCAGCCTAAACGCTATGTGGAATCGCCGTCAGTGCACCAAGTTCAATGGTGTTCCTTATGTTACACAACGTGGTGCTGAAGCAGTATATTCTCTTGAGGGGAAGAAGCAGGTAAAGGACAACTTAGCATATTACCAAAAGAATGCCAAGGTGATTTTTGAGGGGTTAAAAAGTGCTGGACTAACTGTTTCGGGCGGTGTCAATTCTCCTTATATTTGGTGTAAGACCCCTGATGGTATGGGTTCTTGGGAGTTCTTTGATAAGCTTTTGACGCAGGCGAATGTTGTGACTACACCCGGTGCAGGTTTCGGACCCAGTGGTGAAGGGTATATCCGGTTGACTGCCTTCGGTGATGCGGAGGCAACCGAAGAAGCTGTTGCACGAATCAGAGCAATTCTCTAAATAATATCTCCATAGATTGTCGGTCGAAATGTTCAGGCAATCTATGGAGATTTTTTTTATTTTGTTAAAAAAGACTTGACTTTATTGCTTTTATCCGTTATGCTTTAATGCAATAAAGCGAAAGGGTGATGTTATGTTCATCAAAATTGCTCTGTTGGTCGTTTTCTTCGCGATTATGATTGCGGTCGGTATCTATTGTCGACGCAATGCAACAGACGTAAACGGTTTTGTCTTGGGTGGCCGTTCCGTTGGCCCTTGGTTGACCGCGTTTGCGTACGGTACATCCTACTTCTCCGCAGTTGTGTTTGTCGGCTATGCCGGCCAGTTTGGTTGGAAATATGGTATTGCTGCTACTTGGGCTGGTATCGGTAACGCCATTCTCGGCTCTTTAATTGCCTGGGCAGTTTTGGGACGTCGGACTCGTGTCATGACTCAGCACTTGGATAGTGCTACGATGCCCGACTTTTTTGAAAAGCGCTTTGGCAGCAAGAATTTAAAGCTGGCTGCTTCTGCTGTTACTTTTATCTTCCTAATTCCCTACACTGCGTCTCTGTACAATGGCCTGTCTCGTCTGTTTGCGATGGCGTTCGATATTGACTACTCCATTTGTGTCATTGTAATGGCAGTCTTGACTGGTATTTACGTGATTGCTGGCGGATACATGGCTACTGCTATCAATGATTTCATTCAAGGTATTATTATGCTTTTTGGTATCGTTGCTGTGATTGTTGCTGTACTGAACTCTCAAGGCGGATTTATGGCGGCAATTTCCAGCTTGGCAGAGGTGAGTGATCCTGCTGTTTCCAGCACTCCCGGCGTGTTTGCGTCCTTCTTTGGTCCGGATCCCATCAACTTGCTTGGTGTTGTTATCCTAACCTCTTTGGGTACTTGGGGACTTCCTCAGATGGTGCAGAAGTTCTATGCAATCAAGAGTGAAACTTCGATCAAGACCGGTATGATCGTTTCTACGATTTTTGCACTGATTGTTGCTGGCGGTTGCTATTTTCTGGGCGGCTTTGGCCGACTGTTTGACGTTGACGTTGCAACAGAAGGTTATGATGCTGTAATTCCCACAATGCTCTCCGGCCTTCCTGACATTTTGATTGCTATCGTCGTTATTCTGGTCTTGTCTGCCTCAATGTCCACCTTGTCTTCCTTGGTTCTGACTTCCAGTTCTACATTAACGCTTGATTTTGTTAAGGGAACCGTAATTAAGGACATGGATGAAAAGAAGCAGCTGAAGTGGATCCGTGGCCTGATTGTAGTGTTTATCCTGATTTCTGTTGTTATGGCCATTCTTCAGTATCGTTCCAGCGTTACCTTCATCGCACAGCTGATGGGCGTATCTTGGGGCGCCCTGGCCGGTGCATTCCTGGCGCCTTTCCTGTATGGCCTGTATTGGAAGAAGGTTACTACAGCTGCATGTGCAGTTAATTTCGCGTTTGCCACCGTCTTTATGCTGGCTAATGTTCTGTTCAAGTCTTATTTCCCCGCTTTGCTGCAGTCTCCCATCAACGCAGGTGCTTTTTGTATGGTCGTTGGCCTAATTATCGTTCCGATTATTTCTCTCTTTACACGTAAGCCTGATAAGGCTCTCGTGGATGATGCGTTTGCCGGCTATCAGAAGAAGGTACTGGTTCCTCAGAGTTCTGCGTTGGGGGAAAAGGAAGAAGTATAAATTTCTTCTAACAGAAAATTTAATGAAACATCTTGGAAGGATGGCGCTGCAGAAGGCAACGCCATCCTTTTTCAACTGACGAGCCATGAACGGATTTTTTTAACACCCTATTCTTTTTCTGGGGGGAATATGGTATAATAACATGAATTATTGTATCGTCACGAAGATGGAGGCAATATATGAAGCGTTTCAATAATCTGAAAATGAGATTGAACCATGTTTGTCCGGAGTTGGAATTGCTTGAACAGGAACTAATGAGTAAGCATACCACATTTCGCGTGGGTGGACCTGTGCCATTGATGGCGTTGCCGCGTACAGCGAAACAAGCTGCAGCGGCTGTAGAGGCCGCAGCAGACGAGGGAATTACCCCTCTTTTTCTGGGAAATGGATCAAACCTCTTGGCCCCGGACGATGGTGCCGATGTTTTTGTGATCAAAACTGTCAACGGATTAAGCAATGTTCAGGTGGATGGGGAGTCTATATGCGCAGAAAGCGGTATTCTGCTTTCTCGCTTAGCGGTGATTGCACGAGACAATGCTTTGACCGGATTGGAATTTGCCCATGGAATTCCTGGTAGTTTAGGTGGCGCGGTTACTATGAATGCCGGAGCATACGATGGTGAAATGTCGCAGGTCGTTACTTCGGTGACATTTTTAGATGCGTCTGGAAAAGAGGAAACGACAGATCAATTTGATTTTTCCTATCGTCACAGTGCTTTTTCCGATGGTAGCCGCATGATTTTGCGGGTACAAATGAAATTGCAAAATGGAGATCCAAGCGTAATTCGTGCGCGTATGGAAGATTTGATGGAACGTCGGAAGAGTAAGCAACCGTTGGAGTGGCCCAGTGCAGGTTCTACGTTTAAACGTCCGCAAGGGTATTTTGCGGCTGCACTGATCGATCAATGCGGATTGAAGGGGCTGTCTGTTGGCGGTGCCCAAGTGTCGGAGAAACATGCCGGTTTCGTTGTCAATAAAAGCGGTGCTACTTGTTGTGATATTTTGGAATTGATGGATCAGGTTCGCGCTCGGGTTTTTGATCAAACTGGCGTGGTATTGGAACCTGAAGTTAAGCTTTTGGGGAGATGAAACAGGTATGGATTTTGTAATTGTATCCGGGTTGTCTGGTGCGGGAAAAAGTAAAACTGTTTCTTTTTTAGAGGATATTGGATATTTTTGCGTTGACAATCTGCCTGCTTTGTTGATTCCGAAATTTGCAGGGCTGTGCATGGCAGGAACCGGAAAGTATGATCGTGTTGCAGTCGTGACTGATATTCGCGGTGGTCAGACCTTCGATGGGCTGTTCGACGCATTGGATGAATTGCAAGCCATGTGTTGTGAGTATAAAATTCTGTTCGTCGAAGCGACTACCGAAACCATTATTAAGCGCTATAAAGAAACACGCCGCAGTCATCCTTTGGCACGCAATGGACGTTCTTTGGATGAAGCTGTTGAACAAGAACGAACGGCGCTGGAACCCGTTCGTAAGCGCGCAGAATATATTATTGACACAAGCGCACTGTCTACGGCAAAACTTCGAGGGGAGGTTCTGCGCCTGTTTGGTACAGAAGATGCCAGCACATCCATGAGCGTTTCGGTGACCTCATTTGGCTTTAAGTATGGTATTCCAATTGAAGCTGACCTCGTATTTGATGTTCGCTTTTTGCCAAATCCTTATTACATCGCTGATTTGCGGAAACTGACTGGTTTGGATGAAGGAGTTCGAAACTTTGTATTTGGTTACCAACAGACATTGGACTTTATGAGTCGTCTGGAGGACATGATTGCTTTTTTGTTGCCTCACTATGTTGAGGAGGGAAAGACTGCTTTGGTAATTGCTATTGGATGTACCGGCGGGCAGCATAGATCTGTTGCAATCACGCGTGCATTGGCTGATTTTATACGTCAGAAAGGGTATAATGCGGCAGAAAATCACCGAGATATGACGAGGGCCTGATAATATGGATAAAATGTCCGGAGGACCAAAAGTTGTTGCAATCGGCGGTGGAAATGGCCTTTCTACAATGCTTCGAGGGCTGAAAATGCATACTCGCAACTTGACAGCTATTGTTACAGTTGCGGATGACGGCGGCGGTTCCGGGGTGCTCCGTCAGGATCTGGGGATGCCCCCACCCGGAGATATTCGAAATTGTATGCAGGCACTTGCCAATGTGGAGCCGGTCATGGAACAGCTTCTTGGCTACCGGTTTACGGAAGGAAGCTTGACGGGGCAAGCATTTGGTAATCTTTTATTGGCTGCATTGAACGGAATTTCGAGTTCTTTTGATCAGGCGGTCGCTCGTATGAGTGAAGTATTGGCTATTACTGGGCGTGTTTTACCGGTTACTAATGCCGATGTACGACTGGAAGCTTTTTTTGAGAATGGAAGCCGTGTGGTTGGCGAGTCAAAAATATTTCAGTTTAAAAAAGAGCAGGATTGTCGTATCAAGCAGGTGCGGCTTTTACCGGAAAATCCACCTGCATTGCCAGAGGCACTTCGTGCAATTGAGGAAGCGGATCTTGTCTTGCTTGGACCTGGCAGCCTATATACCAGTGTAATTCCAAATCTGTTGGTAGATGGAATTGTCGAAGCTATATGTGCCAGTTCGGCATTGAAAATTTATATTTGCAATATTATGACGCAAGATGGTGAAACAGAGGGAATGACTGCATCAGAACATGTTGCAGCATTGCTTCGTCACGGTGCACCTGGATTGGTGGAGATTTGTCTTGCTAACTCAGCTGCGGTTCGTCCGGGGCTGGTTGAAAAATATCGTGCAGAGGATGCTGCGCCAATTGTTGTTGATCGGCCGGCTATTGAGGCGTTGGGTGTTGAACTTGTGGAACGTCCATTATCTTCTGAAACTTCTGACTACGCACGACACTCGGTTACGCGGTTAGCTCAAGCGGTTATGGAACTTTATCGCGAACGAGCTGAAACAAAGGTGTTTTAAGAAAGAGGGATTTTCATGTCCTTTTCGGCTGAAATTAAGCGAGAACTTTGCAAAACAGCGCTTAATAAAAAATGTTGTATTCAAGCAGAGGCATATGGTGTTTTGCTTTTCTGCAGCAGTTTTCGCAGTGGTATGATTCGTATTATGACGGAATCGGATGCTTTTTCGGTTCGGTTGCCTTTGTTGTTTAAAAAAGCCTTTCAAGTAGAATTTGACCAGCTTCCTCAAGAGAATGTTGGTAAACGAAGCTTTGTGATAACTGATATAGAAAAAATCAAGATGATAGGAGAGCCCTTTGGTTATGATCCTGGAGAAAGTTTAGCCCTGCATATTAATTTTGGTGTTTTAGAAGAAGAACACTGTCGTTCGGCTTTCTTCCGCGGTGCTTTTTTAGCCGGAGGATCTGTAACAGACCCTATAAAAGGGTATCATCTTGAAATGGGGACTTCTCATTATAACGTTGGACGCGAAATGCCCGCTTTGCTGCGTGAATCTGGCTTCAATCCGAAATCGACGGAACGCAAATCCAATTATGTAACATATTTTAAACAGAGTGAATACATAGAGGATTTTCTTACTGCGATCGGTGCGCCTGTGGCTGCGATGGGGATCATGAATGCAAAGGTTGAAAAAAATTTGCGAGGCAGTATTAACCGACGAGTAAATTGTGAAGCTGCAAATCTCGACAAGACGGTAGATGCAGCACAAGGACAGTTGGAAGCAATACGTTTGCTAGAAAAAAGGGGAGCGCTGGATGGGTTGCCGGAAAAGCTGAAGGAAGCTGCCTTGTTACGACAGGAGAATCCGGAACTTACGCTGACTCAGCTTGCGGAACTATGTGATCCGCCGGTATCAAAATCTGCGCTTAACCATCGACTGCGAAAGATCATGTTACTTGCGCAGGAGTTGAATGAATAGGTTTTTTCGAGCGCAATCACGAGGAGTGAGTATAAATGTCATTTGTGCACCTTCATGTTCATACAGAGTTCAGTTTGCTGGACGGAGCATGTAGAATCAAAGGGCTTGCAAAGCGTGTCCGTGAATTAGGACAAAACGCGGTTGCAGTAACAGATCACGGTGTCATGTATGGGGCCATCGATTTTTATCGCGCGTGTAAAGCAGAGGGAATTAAGCCAATTATCGGCTGTGAGGTTTATGTTGCTCCACGCACTCGTTTTGATCGCATTCATGAATTTGATGCTGATTCTCGACATTTAGTACTCCTGTGTCGCAACGAGATCGGATACCGTAATTTAAGCTATATGGTATCCAAAGCGTTCACAGAGGGCTTTTATATCAAACCACGTATCGATATGGAGCTTTTGAAGGAGCACAGTGAAGGCTTGATTGCGCTTTCTGCCTGTCTTGCTGGCGAGGTGCCCAAACGTCTTTTAAACGGCGATTATGAAGGCGCCAAGAAACATGCGCTGGAAATGCGTGATATTTTTGGGCCAGATGGTTATTATTTAGAGCTTCAGGAACATAATCTTCCGGAAGACGCCCAGGTCACATCTGGCATTATCCGGCTTCATCAGGAGACAGGAATACCCCTTGTTGCGACTAACGATGCACATTATCTGACTCGTGAGGATGCTCGCCTTCAGGATGTCCTGATGTGTATTCAGATGGGCAAAACCGTGGATGACCCGGACCGCATGAAGTTTGAAACGGATGAGTTTTATATTAAGTCAACAGAGGAAATGCAGGCATTGTTTCCGCAATGGCCCGAGGCAATCGAGAATACAGCTCGAATTGCGGAAGCGTGCAATCTTGACTTTGTTTTTGGAGAGCATCATCTGCCGGAGTTCAAACTGCCGGAAGGGGAGCATGACAGCGATTCTTATTTTGAAAAACTCTGCTGGAACGGCTTTGAACTTCGTTATCCTCAAGGCGGAGGAGATTTAAAAGAACGTCTGCGTTTTGAGATGGATATGATTCGCAAGATGGGATTTGTGGATTATTTTCTAATCGTTTCTGATTTTATTGGTTATGCGAAAAGTAATCAAATTCCGGTAGGTCCTGGCCGTGGCTCAGCTGCAGGTAGTATGGTATCTTACTGCTTGAAAATTACAGATGTCGATCCTCTGAAATATAACCTCTATTTCGAACGCTTTCTGAACCCGGAACGTGTAACGATGCCTGATATCGATATTGACTTCTGTATCCGTCGCCGACAGGAAGTAATTGATTATGTTACGCGTAAATATGGAGCCGACCACGTAGCACAAATCGTGACATTTGGCACAATGAAAGCGCGCGCGGCGGTGCGTGATGTTGCGCGTGCATTGTCATTTCCCTACGCGGAAGCTGACACAATCGCAAAGCTAGTCCCCTCTGCACTGAACATGACGCTGGAAAATGCTCTGAAGCTATCAAAGCCGCTCAAAGAGCTGTATGATGGTGACGAACGGGTCAAGACACTGATCGATACTGCTATGGCGTTAGAGGGCATGCCTCGAAATTCTTCCACACACGCTGCCGGTGTTGTCATTACCCGTAAGCCGGTTTATGAGTATGTCCCTCTTGCTACAAATGACGATCTTCCGGTCACTCAATATACAATGACCACATTGGAAGAGTTAGGGTTGCTGAAGATGGATTTTCTTGGGCTGCGCAACCTGACGATTTTGGACGATGCTGTTGCAATGGTAAGGCAGAAAGAACCCGGGTTTTCTTTGGCGGATATTCCGGACGATGATCCGCAGGTATTCCAAATGCTCTCAGAAGGACGTACGTCCGGTGTGTTCCAGATGGAATCTGCAGGTATGACGAGTGTTTGTGTTGGCTTAAAGCCGCAGAATATCGAGGACATTACCGCTATTATTGCATTGTATCGTCCCGGTCCAATGGATTCTATTCCGCGCTTTATTGAATGCAAGCAACACCCGGAACGAATTTCGTACAAGCATCCCATGCTGGAACCCATACTTTCGGTTACATATGGATGTATTGTTTATCAGGAACAGGTCATTCAAATTTTTCAGCAGCTTGGCGGCTACTCATTGGGACAGGCTGATATGGTACGCCGAGCAATCTCGAAGAAGAAAAAAGATCAAATCGAGAAGGAACGTCGATCCTTTATTTACGGCGACCCAGCTCGTGGTATTGACGGCTGTATGGCTCGTGGTGTGCCGGAAGCGGTTGGACAGGCTATTTACGATGAGATTTTTGATTTTGCAAACTATGCATTTAACAAGGCTCATGCTGTTTGCTATGCAATAGTTGCTTACCAGACTGCTTGGTTCAAATGCCACTACACCAGGGAGTATATGGCTGCATTGCTGACCTCAGTGCTCGATTCTCAGGATAAAGTTGCGGAGTATATTGGTGAATGTAAGGATAACGGTATCCAGCTTTTGCCTCCGGATATCAACGAGTCCGGCGCTACATTTACGGTTGCGGGGGAAAATATTCGTTTTGGTCTTGCAGCCTTAAAAGGTGTTGGAAGAGGTTTTACAGACGCTGTATTTAAAGAGCGTGAAAAGTCTGGACCCTTTACAGATTTCCCTGATTTTTGTTCCCGAATGTATGACCAGACTCTTAATAGCCGTGTGCTGGAATCATTGATCAAGTGCGGCGCGTTTGACAAAATGGGCTATAAACGTTCACAGTTGTTGGATGCAGCTCCGGCTTTGATTGAATCGATTGCACAAAATCGGCGCAAAAACCTTGAGGGGCAATTTGATTTGTTTGGCGGTGGCGGAGATTTGCCGAGTGCTCCGGTGCTTCGTTTGAATACTGCACTCCCTGAATTCTCTCGACGCGAATTGATGTCGATGGAGAAGGATATGACCGGCCTATATTTATCGGGACATCCTATGGATGAATATCGGGAGTCTGCAAAAGTGTGTGGAGCTGTGTCCATCAATTCGATTTTGTCTGATTTTGCAAGGGAAGAGGGGGCGCAAGTATATCGCGACGAACAGAAAGTTGTGATTGCTGGTGTTGTGTCTTCGGCAAAAACAAAGACGACAAAGAACAATACCCTTATGGCTTATGTAACGATTGAGGATGATACAGCGTCCATTGAACTTTTGGTGTTTTCTCGAGCTCTGAATGAGTGCTCTCCGTATCTGAAAGAAGGAATGCCTGTCAGTGTGACGGGTAAGATTTCGGTACGGGATGAAAAATCCCCACAAATTATATGTGATCGTCTTCGCCCTCTTGCAGAAGCGGTAGAGAAAGAACCCCGAGAAAAAGCACAAGAGAAAAAGCTTTATGTTCTCGTTCCTTCTGAAGGTGCTTTGTTGGAGAAGGTTAAAATTGTGTTTTCGATGTTTCCCGGGGAGGAGCAAGCTGTTATCGTATTGGCGGATACCAGAAAGCGGCTTGGAACCCGTTGTCAAATCCATGACGAATTGGTAAATGATTTAAGAGAGAGACTTGGCCCAGAGAACGTTGTGATTAAATAAAGAGTTTTTGTGTGGGGAGATGATGAAATGATAAAGATAATGAAGTTGTTGACACACCGAATTTTTTTAGTAGCGGTGTCTATCTTGGTGCAGCTTTTGGTTTTGCTGGTAATGCTGTTGCGTTTCAACGAGTATTACGCGGAATTCAATACGGTTTGCATGCTTTTTTCCATCATTATCGTCATTCGCATCGTGGGTGATCGAAGTAATCCTGCTTACAAAATCGCATGGATCATTCCGATTATGCTTTTCCCCATATTTGGATGGTTGCTTTATCTGTTATTTGGAGGGAACAGGCTTTCAAAGCGTACAAGAAATAAATTACAGGTTATTGACCAAACCATGCAGGAAGAACTAAAAGATGCATGCGGAGCCGATGCATTAGCGAGTGTGGCTGGAGAGGATGCCGGCCACATGGCTCGTTACATCGAGCGTGTTGCATATTGTCCTGTCTACGGTAACACAGAAACGACATATTTTCCTTTGGGCGAGCTCCAGTTTGAAAGCATGTTGAAGGAACTCCGAAAAGCGGAACATTATATTTTCCTGGAATTCTTTATTATTGAACCAGGGAAAATGTGGGATTCGATTCTTGAAATTCTGGAAGAAAAGGCAGCGGCTGGGGTCGAAGTTCGTGTTTTGTACGATGATATTGGCTGCATGTTCACGCTGCCTCGAAACTATGACCAACAGCTTAAGAAAAAGGGCATTAAGTGCTGTGTATTCAACCGTTTTCGTCCAATTTTGTCCGTACGAATGAATAATCGCGATCATCGAAAAATCATGGTTGTGGACGGCATAGCTGCGTATACCGGCGGCATAAACCTGGCGGATGAGTATATCAACGAAAAAGAACGTTTCGGTCATTGGAAAGACACAGGGATTTTAGTTCGAGGAGATGCTGCGTGGAGTCTTACAGTTATGTTCTTGAATATGTGGGCCGTTTCTGCAAAGGTAAGGGAGAATTTCTCGCAATTTCATCCGAAAAGTAATATAGAAATTATCGGAAATGGTTTTGTACAACCTTATGGAGACAGTCCATTGGACGATGAACCGGTGGGGGAGAATGTCTATTTAAACTTGATCAATAAAGCTAAGCGCTATGTCTATTTGACTACGCCATATTTGATTATTGATCATGCCACTTTGATGGCTCTTAGTTCGGCAGCAAAGGCTGGGGTGGACGTGCGAATCATTACCCCGCATATTCCGGATAAAAAAATCATTTTTGAATTGACACGGGCACATTATCAGCAGTTGCTAGAGGCTGGTGTACAAATTTTTGAGTACACTCCCGGTTTCATCCATGCAAAAGTGTTTGCGGTGGATGACCGTTATGGGACAGTGGGAACCGTGAATATGGACTATCGCAGCATGTTCCTTCATTTTGAAAATGGTGTAGCTTTGTATGATAGCTCGTCCATTCTGGATATTAAAAAGGATTTTTTCGAAACTCAATCTGTTTCGTGTAGAGTAAACCTTGAAGATTGTAAAAATATTGCATTGCCTAGACGAATATTCCGAGCGTTGCTTCGTGTTTTTGCTCCATTGTTTTGAGACAAAAATGCCTCTGTTTCTGCATTTTAATGCGGAAACGGAGGCATTTCGTTATTAAAAAGGCTAAATTAATTTTCGGATTGCCAACCCTTGCAAACATTGATCCAAGAACAAGTTCCGATATACTGTTCAAGTTCCGGAATAGTTAATTCAATGGCGCTATTGGCGCTGCCGCAGGCAGGAAATACGGTTTGAAAACGCTTTAGAGATTCGTCTAAGTAAATTGTTGCACCTTCCTTAACTGCAAAGGGACAAACACCACCCACGGCATGTCCAACGAGCTCAATGACTTCTTCGGCGGACAGCATTTTGGCTTTTGTGTGAAACTGGCTTTTGAATTTGCTGTTATCCACTTTGGCATCACCGGCGGCAACGATTAGGATGGCAGCTTCCTCAACTTTAAAAGAAAGTGTTTTTGCAATCCTCTCGGGTGCACAATTTAATGCCTGTGCAGCCAACTCGACTGTGGCAGAGGAGACAGGAAATTCCTGGATACGATCTTCAATTCCCAGTGTTTTAAAATAAGATCTGACAACTTCGATGGACATGTTTATTAATCTCCTGTTTAGGTTTTATTTTTCTTGTGAATATTGAGTTGAGTCGTTATCAGAGAGTGAAGTCAGGATCGTGCGGTAAATCTGATCAGGGCATGCACGGAATGATGCAGCGAGTCGCTCAGCTTGTTCTTGAGTAGGGGAATACAACTCTAACGTCATCAGATTATCTTGGTTATCATCCAAGAACAAACGGACAGTAAAACCGGACGTTTCCCGAGGCTGGATCTCGGCTCGAATTTGAGATTCCAAACGCAGTTTGGCATTGAGCTTAGCGAGATTTTGATCACAGCGCTTTAAAACCGAATACGGTAATCCACTTTCGAGTACAGCGCCGTTTTTACGGCCTTTTTCTGTGATGGTATAGAGTTCATTGTCTACTTGTAAATGTTCCGAGTCCACTAACTCAGAAACAGCTTGAGAAAACAGGAAATAATCTACACCCTCATCGCACATGGAAAGATCTGTTAAAGTTGCAAAATCAATAGGAGCTTCTGTACGAGCCATTAGGTAAAGAATTAAATATTTAATGTCAAGCTTATCATGAATAAAGCCATAACGCGGCATTGCTAATTCTCCCTTCTTTGGAGCTGTGGATAAATAACTTTTATATTATACTTTAAAATCTGACGAAGGGCAAGTTGGAAAATCCATAAATAAGAATTAAGAAATCTATGTCTGTACATAAATGTCTTTTTTTGCTAATATATAGAAAAATATTAAGAAATAAGGTTGATCATTTGAACAGGAACGGCCCCAAAACAACGCGTGTTACAGACATGACGGAAGGTAAACCTCTCCGCACGGTACTGGCATTCGCTGCGCCACTTTTGATTGGAAATGTATTTCAGCAAATTTATAACTTAGTTGATACTTCTGTTGTCGGTCATTGTATTGGCGATAGTGCCATTTCCGCCATTGGAGCAACTTCTTCGCTGTACGTGCTTTTGGTTTCTTTAATCGCTAGCCTTAACAGTGGCTACACAATTGTTACTGCGCAGGCATTTGGAGCTCATAATGAGGAAAAAATGAAAAAATGCATTGCGGGCACTATGATTTTAAATGCATGTACAGTGATTTTGATTACTGCACTGTCAACAATTTTTCTCAAACCGCTGCTGTATTTTATGAATACGCCGGAATCAATTTTTGAAGATGCGTATAGTTATATCCTTATTATTTGTCTCGGTATAGCGACAACTATTTGCTATAATATGTTTGCAGGAATTTTGCGAGCAGTAGGAAATAGCAAGACGCCATTATACTGTTTGATTATTTCGTGTTTTTTGAATATTGGATTGGATATATTATTTGTTGCCGGGTTTGATATGGGGGTCACTGGCGCGGCGATTGCAACTGTTTTAGCTCAGTTGCTTTCCGCGATTTTAAGTGGTTTGGCTTTTTTTATCAATTATCCTCTATATATACCGAAGAAAGAAGATTTTCATGTTCAGAGATCTATTTTTCTGGATCTGCTTTCGACCGGTGCAGCAATGGCATTGATGATGTGTGTGGTTAATCTCGGAACTATGATCTTCCAGCGAGCAAATAACGCTTTAGGGGAAGCGTACATCACGGCTTACGCTTCCGGACGCCGTATCATCAGCATAGTAATGCAGCCTTTGGGATCAATTGCAGAAGCAAACTCAACATTTGTTTCTCAGAATTGGGGAGCAAAAAAGTTTAGGCGTATCAAAACGGCTCTAAAGAAAGTCATGATGGTCGAAATCCTTTGGGGAGTTATAGCATGCATATTGATTTTTACTCTTGGCGATTCGATTATTCGTATTATTACGGGATCTGAAAATAGTCAAATTATTGCTGATGCAGTTTTATGTATGCGAGCCAGCGGCCCATTTTTCCCGATCCTGGGTGTTTTGCTTTGTCTACGTACGTCGATGCAGGCTATGGGATATAAAAAGTCACCTGTTATATCGAGTTGTGTAGAACTGGTGATGAAATTTGTCGGAGCTGTTTTTGTGATTCCTGCGATTGGTTTTGTTGGATCCTGCTTTACAGAACCGGTCACATGGGTATTTATGACACTGTACCTGGTTGGAGCGTTTTTGGTTCAGCGAAAGACTATATTTAGAGACAATTAGTGTAGACTTTTCAAGCATATACAGTCCAAATGTGATGCATGGTTGAGAGAGGGAGGAAGAAGATGAAGCAAAAATTGCTTGCGCTGTTTACTGTAGTTTTATTTACATGTATTCTCGCGGCGTGTGGAGAGACCGGTGGAGATGCTCCCCCCACATCTAATGTTCCGCCTGCAGCTGTCGATGAGACAGTAGTCCCAACGCCTTCTTTGACTCCAACACCACAGGCAACACCAACCCCTGAGGCAGCACCGGAGCCAACGCCAACTCCGCAGGCTGATCCGGTCAATCCGCTGACCGGCGAGCTTATGGAGGAGGAAAAAATAAATGATCGCCCCATTGCCGTTATGTTGAACAATCTAAAACAAGCTATGCCGCAGTTAGGAAACTCTCAAGCAGACATTATATACGAAGTGCTTGCAGAAGGCGGTATCACTCGCATGCTGGCATTGTATCAGAGCGTTGATGGTGTCGGTAACATTGGATCAGTGCGTTCTGCTCGTACATACTATTTGGAACTGGCACTGGGACATGATGCAATCTATCTTCATGCAGGTGGAAGCCCTGATGCATATTCCAAGATCAAATCTTGGAATGTGACAGCTCTTGACTGTGTAAACGGTCCGTACGAAGGAACTTTGTTTTGGCGAGATAAGAATCGCATTAAGAACAATGGCTATGTACATAGTGTTGTTACTTCCGGTGAAAAAATTTTGGAATTACTCCCAACGTACAACATCCGCTTGGAGCACAAAGACGATTTTGTTTATGAAATGCAATTTACTGAGGACGGAACGCCGGTGGACGGCAGTCAGGCAGTTAAAATCACGGTCCCATTTTCAAGTTATAAGACCGGTGTGTTTGCATACGATTCCGAAACGGAAAAGTATCTTGTAAGCGAATATGGTTCTGCGTATATCGATGGAAACTCCGGTGCTCAGGTTTCTGTTACAAATGTTTTGATACTAAAAACAGAATGTGATTTGATTCGGGGTGATGATGCCGGTCGAATCACCGTCGACTTAACAGAAGGAGACGGTTGGTATGCCTGCGGCGGAAAGATGATACCTATTCAGTGGAGCAAAAATGGTGTCAATGACCAATTGGTGTATCGTACACAGGATGGAGAATTGCTTGAACTCGGAATAGGTACAAGTTATGTTAATATTATTCCTGTCGAAAATGAGATAAGCGTAGAATAACGAACAGCCCGGCCATTTCGGCCGGGCTGTTCGTTATTAAGCGTAAAAAGAATGGGCACCAATAGTTGCTATATAGGATTTATTTTTAGAGGCCCAGCAACTCACGCCGGCGCGATTAAACCAAAGTGCATCAGAAAGAACAACGGCTCCATCCAAACAAAGCTTGGCGGCAATCACACTCTCGGAATTTGGGGTTTTCTTAATACTGCCGTTGGAAACGGGAGAAAACTGGTTCTTTTGATAAATCACACCGTAAATAGTGTCAGGGAAACTAGGGTTGTTAACTCGGTTTAGAATAACATTACCAACACTGATTTTTCCGCTTAAAGACTGGTTTCCGCTTTCTGCATAAATGATATGAGATAGCCAGTACAGGTCTTCTGCGTTGTAGTATGCGTCGCCAGACACAATTGCGCCATTGCCACTGCAAATATTGATACCGCCGGTTTCGGCATTCCATTCTACCTTGGCATCCAGAGCTTTGGCAAGAGTTCGAATGGGAAGGAAAATGTTCCCGTTTTCAAGGCGAGCACCGTAGGGAAGATACAGGTAGCGACCATTCGCTACAAAGTAGCACTGATCAGGATAAACCGTGATGGTCAACCCTTCTGCAGTAACAGTGGCATGATCGCCATCCCAAGTGACGATGGCATCGGGGCGAATTGCCTGGGTTGCGCTGCGCAGGGATACATAAGTGGTCTGCTGATAGACGAAAGAACAGATGTTTTCGACCGCAACACCATCGATGCTGATACGGGGATTGGTCGAATTACTTGCATTCTCGTCCTGGTCTACAGTTTCTTCGGAAGTACCACCCTGCTCTTCGGAGACAGTAGTTTCTTCCGCAGTAACAATTTGAATTTCGTCTGCGGTTACAATCTGTTGCTCCGAAGCAGAGGCATCTTCCAAAGCGGTGACCTGCTGCACCAAAATGCCCAGAAGAAGCACTATGCTTAGGGCGAGGCAGGAGATCCGTTTTGACATGATTTTGATTACACTCCTTGTTGCTGTTTTGCAAAGATTGTAACCATATTGTAACCTATTTGATACCAAAAAGCAATAAAAAGTTTTTGCAGGCATTTCGATAAAATTTAATCCGCACCATTGTGACCAAAAACCATAATATGGAGTGGAAGGAAACCGCTTTCATTTTTATAATTTTGGGAGGTATTACAATGCCTGAAAAGGTCGTGCCTGGTCCTGTAGGTGACGCTGCCTGCATTCGAGAGGCCGTATGTATACACACGAAAAAAATATATGATTCATGCCGGGATAAAGATTGTGTAGAAGATTTGCGCTTTTATCCAACACAGCAATCACAATCCGTCATTGATCGTGCGATCAGTGTTAAGGCGGGGAAAGCCGAGTTGCTGTATGTGTACATTGATGTTGAGCCGGTGGGCTTCAATCGGGGCTTTTATACCGTAGATTTACGTTACTTTTATCGAGTAACTGCGCACGCTTTTGTTGGAGCAGCCCGTCCGGTAGAAGTTTGTGGGCTTTGTGTTTTTGAAAAAAGGGTTATCTTATTCGGAAGCGAAGGGTCTGCGAAAATTTTTAGCTCTCAAACTGAGTTCGAAAATTTGGATGAGCAAAACTTACACAAGAGCAATCTGCCAACCGCTGTTGTAGAGGCGGTGGATCCCATTGTTCTCAATACGAAATTGGTGGAAGTTTGTGAGTGCCGCTCCTGTGATGGGGAATTGGCTGAAGTACCGGCTGGAATCTGTGCTTGTTTTGGCGGTGAGCTTTGCTTTGGCGGCGAGGGAAAGCGCATTTATGTAACTTTGGGGCAGTTCTCTATCATTCGGCTTGAGCGAGATACACAATTACTGATGCCTGCTTACGATTACTGTTTGCCGGATAAGGAGTGCAGCTGTGACGCAGGCTGCGAAGAAGATCCCTGTGATGTTTTTCGTCGTGTACAATTTCCTGTGAATGAATTCTTCCCACCAAACAGTGTTGGCGGCGCTGAGAACGGCAGAGATACTTGCAATTGTATAGAATAAAAGCAAAAAGGAGCCGAAATCGGCTCCTTTTTTGCGCGACAAAGGAAAGAGGTTGGGAGGAGGTGTGTGATGAACACAGCGCTGTTAGTGGCAGCTGACAGCGCCAAAACATATTCTTGATTCCACGCACCTCTTTTACCCCCAAGAGTAGTGTTTTTCAAGAATATGATCACAAGGAGGAGTGACATTTTAAAAGCGTTCGTTCACACAAAAGAAAGTTAGTGATAACTAACTGACTAAAAGATACCATAGAATTCATTTCCTGTCAATAGAATTTTTGAAATTTAATAAATTAAAAACCGCGGTCTCCGTTGCCGGAAACCGCGGTTAAAATAAAATTACATATCAGTGGTCAAAACCTTCTTCAAACGAGCAAAACGAGGCAGGGAGTTTTCGTGCTTCAGAGCAGGTTCGCCCTGGATCAAAGGAAGGACATAATCGATGAAAGGCTGCTCAACGCCATTACCGGCAGCGTTGATCCACTCGCGGGGGACCTTCTTCTCAACATTGGCAACATCAGTCAAATTGATCAACTTGGGTTCGCAAGTGTATTTGCCGTCCTCACGTGTGCAGGCAAATGCAACCATTTTATCGGTTACACCGGAAACGGCCTGTTCCACGGCAACGCGGCCGGCCATCTTTGCTTCTTCGATATCATTCAAAGATGCAAGGTGTGCACCGCAGCGCTGCAGCAGAGATAGTTCGATACCACGGACTTTGGCACCGGTTGCCTGCTTGACCTTTTCAGCCAGGCGAACAGCCAGACCGCCCAGTTGGACATGACCGAAGCCATCGGTAGCAGAAGTTTCGCCCTCGGAAACAAAAGTACCATCAGCGTAGTGAATGCCTTCGGAGACTGCAACCATGCAATTGCCGGTCTTTTCGTAAATTGCCTTAACATCAGCAATAAACTGATCCATATCGAAGTTGACCTCGGGCAGGTAAACCAGATCGGGACCACAGCCGGTCAAAGAAGCAAGGGCGGCGGAACCAGCCAACCAGCCAGCGTGACGGCCCATGATCTCGATCACAGTGATCATACCGGTATCATACACGTGGCAATCCTGCCATACCTCGGCACAAGAGGTGGCGATGTATTTGGCTGCAGAAGAGAAACCGGGGCAATGATCAGTGCCGAACAGATCATTGTCAATGGTCTTGGGAACACCCATTACACGGCACTCATAGCCGACCTTTTGCATGTACTTGGAGATTTTGTTGCAGGTGTCCATGGAGTCGTTACCGCCGTTATAGAAGAAGTAACGAACATCATACTTCTTGAAAATCTCCAAGATGCGCTTGTAATCGGTATCGTCCTTGTCGGGATCAGCCAGCTTGTAACGGCAGGAACCCAGAGCAGAGGAAGGGGTGTACTGAAGGAGATCCAGTTCTGCGGGATCTTCCTGGCTCATATCATAAAGTTTGTCGTCCAGAACGCCCTTGATACCATGTGCAGCACCCAGAACACGAGTAATATTTTCGTTTGCCAGCGCAGTCTGAATAACACCCTGTGCACTTGCGTTGATGACAGAAGTGGGGCCACCGGACTGGCCAATGATACAGGTACCCTTTAATTGACTCATATTAATAACCTCCGTAAAAAAATGGGTAAAACGAATTGTTAATATAATAACATACGCTCTTGCAATTATCAATCACAAATGGTAAAATTACTTCGATTTGATTAAATTGTAAAAGGAGATGTCGTTATGGCTTTGGTTACTTCTAAGGAAATGTTCCAAAAGGCCTATGATGGCGGTTATGCCATCGGTGCATTCAATGTCAACAATATGGAAATCGTTCAGGGTATCACGGAAGCTGCTGCTGAAGTGAATGCTCCTCTGATTCTGCAGGTGTCCAAGGGCGCTCGTGCTTATGCAAACCACACCTATCTGATGAAGTTGGTTGAGGCTGCTGTGATTGAGACTGGTTTGCCCATCGTTCTGCATCTGGACCACGGTGACAGTTTCGAAACTTGCAAGAGCTGTATTGACGGTGGTTTTACTTCCGTTATG
>CAZDXX010000006.1:0-25916 GCA_964509595.1 uncultured Oscillospiraceae bacterium | reverse complement strand
GCGGTGCCGAGGAAAACGACATGGAGGGGTTATCCCCCTTGACGCGGCAGATCGAAGAATGCTTTGAGGGCTACGGCAAGAACCTGCCCTTGCGCTCTGCTGTCATCTTTGGCGGTGTGGGGCAGAAGCCTCAGGTGGATAAAATCAAGCGGGGACTGGATATTCTGGTTGCCACTCCCGGTCGCCTTCTGGACCTCCACGGGCAGGGTTTGATCGATCTGCTGGATGTGGAGATTTTTGTGCTGGATGAAGCCGACCGTATGCTGGACATGGGCTTTATCCACGATGTGCGCCGGGTGCTCAAACTGCTGCCGGACAAAAAGCAAACTCTGTTTTTCTCCGCTACCATGCCGCCTGAGGTTATGGATCTGGTGAATGAACTGCTGCACGACTATGCCCGTGTGGAGGTGGATCCCGTATCCTCTCCTGTGGAAGTGATTTCACAGAGCATTTACTTTGTGGATAAAGGCAACAAGACCAAGCTATTGGCCCATCTAATTGAAGAAAAGAAGATGGAGCAGGTTCTGGTATTTTCCCGCACCAAGCATGGTGCCAATCGCATCGCACAAGATTTGGAAAAGCGAGGTATCACCGCCGCCGCTATCCACGGAAACAAGAGCCAGACTGCCCGACAGACCGCTTTGGCCGACTTCAAGGCCGGAAAGCTGACTGCATTGGTGGCCACCGATATTGCCGCCCGAGGCATTGACATTGATGAGCTGAAATGGGTGGTCAATTACGACCTGCCAGAGGTGCCGGAAACCTATATCCACCGTATCGGCCGTACCGGCCGTGCCGGACGGGACGGCACCGCGCTGTCTTTCTGCCGTGCGGATGAGAAGAACTATCTGAAAGCGATTGAGAAGCTGTTGGGCCGCAAGCTTCCTGTTGTGGGAGAGCATCCCTATCCCATGGTGGAGCCTGCCACCGGTGTAGATCCTATGGTTCAGGCAAAGAAAGAGGGCAAGGAAAATGCTCGCGCCCGTGCACAGGAGCGCCGTCAAGCACAGCAGGCGAAGACTGCTAAGCCCGCCGAATCGCCCAAGGCAGAAGTTGTAAAGGCTAAGGAATCGCCGAAGAAAAAGGAACAGACGAAGGCCAAACAGACCTCCCCAAAGGCGGAGCAACCAAAGAAGACAAAGCCGCCCACGAACGTGCAGGAGCAACCCAAGGGAAAAGATACGCCCAAGAAACAGGAAACGCCGAGCGAGGAGAAAAAAACTGCGCCCAAGCGCGGTGTGCGTCAGCAGCGGCTGGAGGATACTTTGCCCACAGCTCCTGTGCAGGCCACGGGCGAATTTGTGCGCCGCAATCCCTTTGAAGGGGATCGCATTATGGATGCCACCGCACGTCTGTTGGCTCCGAGAACCCAAAGCGTTGCGTCCGCGATGGTTCGGCCTAAGGTTGCTCAGAGCAGCAAAAAGAAGCAGGCAAAGCAGAACCCTTCCGCAGGGGACAAGACTTCTGCGGCACAGCAAAAAAAGGAACCTGCCAAGCAGCAGAAAAAACCTGCTTCAGGGGCACAAAAGCCGGTCCCCGTTAAGAAAGAAAAACCTGTCGCCCCCAAGGCGGAGGCCACCCCCGCTGTCGACAGGAACAAGAAGAGCAATCGCTCCAATCGCAATGATGGATCCCGTATGGTGGAAGCTCCACGCAGTCGTGTGAAGGATTCTACGGAGCAGCCTTCTTTGATGAAACCCTATTACCTCTATGATGACGAATAAAGCGTCCCGCCGTTCTCCTCGCTGGGGACGGCGGATCATCCTTGTGCTGCTTGTTCTGGTGGCATTGGTTCTGTTTTTCTGGTGGCAGCAGGATGGAATTCAAACCCAGACAGTGGAAGTGACCGCAACGGAACTTCCGGAGGCATTTGACGGATTGCGTGTTGTGCATATTTCCGATGTGCATGGCAAGGAATTTGGAGATGACAACGAGAAGCTGCTGGAAGAAGTGGCGGAAATGGAACCGGATCTGATCGCAGTCACTGGCGACCTGATCGACCAGGAAAGCCAGTTTGATATGGTGCGTGCCCTGGCGGAAGGGTTAGTGGCCATCGCACCTACTTACTATGTGACAGGCAACCATGAGTGGGCGGTGCGCCGTGTATCCGAACTAAAGGAGCTGTTGACTGACTGCGGTGTTCGAGTCCTGACCAACAGCTATGAAATCTGGGAGAAGGACGGTGCCACGCTGGCCGTTGTCGGTGTGGATGACCCCAATGGGCCCGCTGATCAAAAGACAGGCGATGTGCTGCGCAGTGAGATTGATGCAGACTACACCATCCTTCTGGCTCATCGCAACACAGTGTTCGACTATGCCGGTTGGGGTTATGACCTGGTTCTCTGTGGGCATGGGCACGGAGGCATTATCCGCATTCCTCTGTTGGATAAAGGCGTGCTGGGCACGGACCGCACCCTTTTCCCGGATATTGACGGTGGGCTATATGAGTTCGCTGACGGCAGTTTTTGTTATGAGTCCCGGGGACTTGGCAGCAATACTGTGCCCTTTCATGCGTTCCGGTTGTTCAATCGACCGGAGCTTCCGTTGCTTATTTTACATTCAGGTGAATGATTATGGATTATATTGCCGGACAATTTGATATTGCTGTAATTGGCGCAGGCCATGCGGGCATTGAGGCCGCTTTGGCGCCTGCCCGTATGGGCCTGAAAACCATCTGCTTTACCGTTAATTTGGACGCGGTGGGCAACATGCCCTGCAATCCCGCCATCGGCGGCACGGGCAAGGGCCACATCGTGCGCGAACTGGATGCTCTGGGCGGCGAGATGGGTAAGGCTGCTGATCAGGCTTGTATTCAGTATCGGATGCTGAACCGGGGCAAAGGCCCGGCGGTGTGGTCCCTGCGCGCGCAGGCTGACCGCCGCAAGTACCAGGAGGTTATGAAGCATACGGTGGAGCTTCAGGAGAATTTGTCCGTCAAGCAAGCGGAAGTGACCGAGATCCTGACAGAAAACGGCGCTGTGTCCGGTGTCAAGACCGAGACTGGGGCCATCTATCAGGTCAAGGCAGCCATCCTCTGTACCGGTACTTACTTGGGTGGCCGCACCATTGTGGGCGAAGTTACGAAACAGTCCGGTCCCGACGGTTTGGCACCGGCATTGGAGTTGACCAAGTGCCTGGAGAAACTGGGCCTGTCCATTCGCCGCTTCAAGACAGGAACTCCACCCCGCGTGAACCGCCGCAGCGTGGACTTTTCCAAGCTGGAGAGGCAGGAGGGGGAACCCGATTGCCTGCCCTTTTCGTTTCAGACAGAGAAAACCCCGGAAAATCAAGCGGTGTGTTATCTGACCTATACCAACGAGAAGACCCATGAGATCATCCGCGCCAATCTGCACCGATCTCCACTGTTTTCCGGAGTCATCGAGGGTGTTGGCCCGCGCTACTGCCCCTCGATTGAGGATAAGGTGGTGCGCTTTGCGGACAAGCCCCGTCATCAGCTGTTTATTGAGCCCATGGGCCTAAATACTGAGGAATTGTACATTCAGGGCTTTTCTTCTTCTTTGCCGGAGGAAGTACAGATTCAGATGCTCCATACTCTGCCCGGTCTGGAAGAGGCTGAGATGACCCGTCCGGCTTACGCCATTGAGTATGACTGCGTGGATCCTACCGAGTTGTTTCCCACGTTGGAGTGCAAAAAGGTACCCGGTCTGTACGGCGCGGGACAGTTTAACGGTTCCTCCGGTTATGAGGAAGCTGCTGCACAGGGATTTATGGCGGGCGTCAATGCGGCGCTGAAGCTGCAGGGGAAGGCTCCTTTGATTTTGGGTCGAGACCAAGGCTATATTGGTGTTTTGATTGACGATTTGGTGACCAAGGGCACAAATGAGCCTTACCGCATGATGACATCCCGCACGGAGTATCGTCTGCTTTGCCGTCAGGATAACGCCGACCGCCGCCTGACTCATATCGGTTATGAGCTCGGTTTGGTCACGCAGGAGCAGTATGACCACGTGCAGGAAAAGTACGCCGCCGTGGATCGGGAAATCAAGCGTTTGGAGCATACCGGAACAGCGGAAGGACGCCTTTGTGATTTACTGCGTCGCCCGGAGAATACTTACGAAAGTTTGGCAAGCAGTGATTCTGATCGTCCGGAACTTCCTCATGATGTGACTGAGGCGGTGGAAATTGCGGTAAAATATCAGGGATATATCGACCGTCAGCTGCGGCAGGTGGAAGAGATGAAAAAGCTGGAGCGGCATCCGCTTCCTGCCGATCTGGATTATTCCCAATTGGCCGGCCTGCGTTTGGAGGCCCGCCAGAAGCTGGGTCAGATTCGCCCGGCAAACCTGGGGCAGGCCAGCCGCATCTCCGGTGTTTCCCCGGCAGATGTGGCGGCTCTGATGGTTTGGTTGGAGCGCGCGAAGGATTGAGGAGGCATTATGGATAACAGGGTAATCCTCGGCCTGTCCGGCGGTGTGGACTCGGCGGTAACTGCCCGTCTGCTGCTGGAACAGGGTTATGAAGTGACCGGTGTTTATCTGGATATCGGAGCGGGCGGCAGCGGCGCGGAAGACGCGGCGGCAGTGGCCGCTTCTCTCAATATGCCCTTTGTGGTGCGTTCCATCAAAGATGAATTGGAGTGTCATGTCTGCAAGCCTTTCGCGGAAGATTATCTGGCGGGACGCACACCTCTTCCCTGTGCCCGTTGCAACCCCACGGTGAAATTTCCCGCTTTGTTGGCTGAAGCAGATCAACGAGGGATTTCCATGGTTGCCACCGGCCATTACGCCCGGGTAAAAGACGGTGTGCTTTATCGTGGAGAACCCGCTAACGACCAGTCCTATCTGTTGGCCCGTTTGCCGCGGGAGATTTTGCGGCGGGTGATTTTCCCTCTGGGTGAATTGGAAAAGACCGCGGTGCGTGAGCTGGCAGTGAAGTATGGCATTCCTGTGGCCCACAAGCCGGATTCTATGGAGATCTGCTTTGTCCCCGATGATGACTACGCCGCCTGGCTGGAAGCGCGGGGCACCGTGGCGCCACCGGGAAACTTTGTTGACAAAGACGGCAAGGTGCTGGGTCGACACAAGGGCATCCACTGCTATACGCTGGGGCAACGCCGTGGTCTGGGCGTATCCGGCCCCCACCGGTATTTCGTCACTGCCATCGACCCGGTGAACAACACCGTCACGTTGTCTGACGGCGGCGATTTGGGTCGCACGGAGGTTATCTGTTACGACCCTAATTGGCTGACAGAAGAACCTCCCGCACAACCCTTCATTTGTCAGGTGCGTCTGCGCCACTCCAAGCATTCTGACTTGGTTACGGTTGCGCCGAACGAGGGTGGAAAGGTCGTCATTCGCTCGGACACGTTGCTGCGTGCGCCTACTCCGGGCCAGTTGGCTGTGTTCTATGAGGGAGAGCGTGTGATGGGTTCTGCATGGATTCGATAAAAATTTCAGGTCGGACATTCTTGTTCGACCTTTTCTTTTTGGAAAATTTATGATACCATAATACCAGACCTATCCCAAACGAAACGTGGAGAGAGGAGTTCTGAGTATGAACATTATTACCATCAGCCGTGAATTTGGCAGCGGAGGTCGCGAACTGGGCCGCCGTTTGGCTGACGAACTGGGCTATGATTATTATGATGGCGAAATCATTGCTGCCATCGCCAAGAAGAGCGGTTTGGATGAAACTTATGTGGAAAACACCTTGGAGAACCACGGTTGGCAGGCCATCCCCATGACGGTGCACCGCACTTTCGCATCCCCCGTGGCGATGCCCTCTGCGCAAATTGGCTTGCTGCTGGAGCAGAAGGAAGTTATCGAGGGAATCGGCAAGACCGGAAAGGACTGCATTGTTGTCGGTCGTAACGCCGATATTCTGCTGCAGGAATATGAGCCCTTCAACATCTTTGTTTGTGCCGAAATGCAGGCCAAGGTGCAGCGTTGTATCGAGCGCGCCAAGGAAGGCGAAAATATCACTCCCAAGGAAATTGAAAAGCAGATTCGCCGTGTGGACAAGAACCGCGCCCGTACTCGTGAAATCCTGTCCAGCTCCGTCTGGGGTCATCGCGACGGATACCATTTGATTGTCAACACCACTGGTTGGGACATCAAGGAGCTGGCTCCTGCCGTGGCCGACTTTGCCGTGCGCTGGTTTAATAAAAAATAATGCAGATTCAGCTTTCTGACCATTTTACGGTTCGCAGGCTGCTTCGGTTTACCATCCCGTCCATCGGCATGATGCTGTTTTCTTCCATCTATGGCCTGGTGGACGGGTTCTTCGTGTCCAATTTCGTGGGGGCCACCTCCTTTGCGGCAGTGAACTTTATCATGCCCTATCTGATGATTTTGGGAACCTGCGGGTTTATGTTTGGCTCCGGCGGCAGTGCGCTGGTAGCTAAAATCATGGGCGAAGGAGACCACGAAAAGGCGAACCGGACATTTTCCCTGCTGGTGTATGCTTCCATTGCTGCCGGTATTCTTCTGACAGTGCTGGGGTACGTTTTCCTGCGTCCCATCGCAGTCATGATGGGCGGCGAGGGAGAAATGCTGGAAAACTGTCTGACTTACGGCCGCATCCTCTTGGCTGCTTTGCCGGCGTACATCATCCAAGTGGAATTTCAGAGCTTTTTTGCCGCGGCGGAAAAACCGCAGCTGGGCTTGGCGGTGACCATTGCCGCCGGCGTGACCAACATCGTTCTGGACTTTGTGCTGGTGGGGCTGCTTCCGTTTGGGCTGGTGGGTGCGGCGGTGGCGACCACTATCAGTCAGGCCATCGGCGGGATCGTCCCGTTGGTGTATTTCTTCAGCCCCAATACCAGTTTGCTGCGGCTAAGTAAAACGGTTTTTGACGGGAAATCCCTGACCAGGGCCTGCGCCAACGGCTTGTCCGAGCTGATGGGCAACGTGTCCCTGCATTTAGTCGGCATGCTATACAATCTGCAGTTGATGAAATACGCGGGCGAGGGCGGTGTGGCAGCCTATGGTGTCATGTCCTACTTTAACACGGTGTTCCTGTCGGTTTTCTTTGGATATACCAACGGAACAGCGCCCATTGTCAGCTACCATTTCGGGGCAAAGAACCACCGGGAACTGAAGGGCCTTTTGAAGAAGAGTTTTGGAATCATTGGTGTGGCATCGATCAGCATGTTTGCGCTGGCACAGATTTTGGCGGTGCCTCTGGCCAATGTATTCCTGAGCTATGATGCCGAACTGCTGGACTTGACCATTCACGGTTTCCGTATCTTTGCGTTTTCGTTCCTGTTTGTGGGCTTCGGGTTCTTTACACCCGGTTTCTTTACAGCGCTGAACGATGCTGCCACCTCGGCGACCATCTCCATGATGCGTACCATTGTGGCACAGGTTTTGTCCGTGCTGCTTCTGCCTCTGGTGTGGGGTGTGGACGGTATTTTTGCCTCCATCGTGATGGCGGAAATTATGGCCATGACCATGGCGTTTACCTTCCTGGTGCTGAAGCGAAAGAAATATCATTATTGGGATAAATAAGAAAAACCATTTGGATTTCGCACGCAGAAATCCAAATGGTTTTTTATTTGACAAGAAAAGATAACCTGCGGGTAAGAAACAGAGCCAAAGAAAGTTTGATCAGGTCAGGCACGATATAAGGTAGGACACACATCACAAGGGCTGTGCCTAAGCCAACAGCGGCTGTAGTACGGGCATAGACGACCATGAACCAGACGGTTCCAAATGCATAGCAGGCGATCAGCCCGATGACCATGGAAAGTATCAGCGTCCATGTTTTTCTGCCAAATGCAGCTTCAAACATCCAGCAGACCATCGCACAAATCAAAAAGCCAATCAGATAACCGCCGGTCACATTCAGCAGACAGCCCAGACCACCGGTAAAATTGGAAAAAACGGGGAGCCCGACTGCACCCATCAGGAGATAAACGAAAATCGCCAGGGTGCCCCGACGGCCGCCCAGCAAGCCCACCGCCAGAAATACCGCAAAGGTCTGCATAGTAAATGGGACCACGGTAGGGATAGAAATCCAGGAGCAAACCGCCATCAAGACAGCAAAAAAAGCAATATACGCCATGTCTCTTGTCTTTTTTGATGCACGCGCAGGTGACATGGCAAGCTCCTCCTGAAAACAAAATGGTAAACCAAATTATAAATTTGGTTTACCATTTTGTCAACTATCAGTTTACCACTCCACACCCTCACGAGCATTTACACCCTTGTCAAAGGGGTGCTTGATTTTTTTCATCTCGGTGATGTAATCGGCGCGCTCCTGCAGTTCGGGAGCGGGGTCGCGACCGGTGATGACCACTTCCAGCTGCTCGGGGCGATTATCCAGAAAGGAGAGGACCACATCCAAGGGGATCATATCGGTGGAGATGGCACCGCAGAGTTCATCCAATACCAGCAGGTCAGCGTTTTTACTCAGTTCGACTGCGTTTTGGAAGGATGCAGTCGTTTCGGCACGGGTGGCGGCTTTTTCCTGTTCGTCCATCATAAAGATGAATTTAATGGTCTCGGGAACGGGAAGGCAATTTACATTGGGAAGGCTTTCCAAAATGGCGCGCTCGCCGCTGTTGCCACCCTTCAGAAACTGGGCTACCACGACCTTGCGTCCGTGGCCTGCGGCGCGTACAGCCAGACCCATGGCGCAGGTGGTTTTGCCTTTGCCGTCTCCGCAATAAATATGAAGCATGCTTACAGCCTCCTTGCTTTGATGTTTATTTTAGTCTACAATGCATTTGTAAAAATGTCAACGAAGGGGAACACTGGCAAACGGAGGTCATGTTATGTGTACTGCAGTGTCATACCAAACCAAGGATCATTATTTTGGTCGAAACCTGGACTTGGAATTTTCCTATCATGAAACGGTGACTGTCACGCCGCGTAATTATCCGCTTCGATTTCGCTGCGCAGGCAACTTGGAGCGCCATTATGCCATGATTGGCATGGCCTATGTTAATGAAAACTATCCGCTTTATTATGAGGCCAGCAATGAAAAGGGACTGAGCATGGCGGGCCTGAATTTCCCGGGGAATGCTCAATATATGCCGAAGGAGAGCGGAAAGGACAATGTGTCTCCGTTTGAGTTCATCCCGTGGATTTTGGGGCAATGCGCTAACCTTTCGGAAGCAAAGACCTGTTTGGAACGGCTTAATCTGGTGGATATTCCATTCAGTGAACAGCTGCCTCTGTCGCCCCTGCACTGGATGATCGCGGACAAAAGCGGCTGCCTGACGGTGGAGTGCGTCCGGGAGGGGCTGAAGATCTATGACAATCCGGCCAAGGTGCTGACCAACAACCCGCCCTTTGACATCATGCTGTTTCAGCTGAACAACTATATGCACCTGTCCAATCAGCCGCCGGTCAACCGATTTGCTCCCGAATTGGAGCTGAACACCTATAGCCGGGGTATGGGAGGCATGGGTCTGCCCGGTGATTTGTCCTCGGCATCGCGTTTTGTCAAAGCGGCGTTTACCCGATTGAACTCCGTATCGGGAGAGAGCGAGTCGGAGAGCGTCAGCCAGTTTTTTCATATTCTCGGCAGTGTGGAACAGCAGCGCGGCTGCGTACAGATGCCGGATGGGCGCTATGAACTGACTATTTACTCGTCCTGCTGTAATACGGACAAAGGAATTTATTATTACACCACATACGAAAACAGCCAGATTACCGGTGTGGATATGCAACGAGAGAATTTGGAAGGGAGTGCGCTGGTCAGCTATCCGCTGGTGCAAGGGCAGCAAATCAGAATACAGAATTGAAAAAAGTGCCTCGAATCAACCGATTCGAGGCGCTTTTCAAGCTTCAAAGCAAAAATTACATTTATCTGCCAACTGGTAAGTTGAGAAATAGGCTTCCTCCAGAGGAATCCATTTGGTGCGGAAGACTTCAGCATATTCCGATCCCTCGCGTTTTTCAATGCGCTGCATTTGTTTTTCCGGAGAAATCGTAAGAAAAATACGCAAGTCGTAATAGGGCCAGAGCTCAGGGTGGCAGGAGTACGAACCCTCCACAACGATGACCGGAGCCGACTCTAAACGGATGGGGGCGGCGAACTGCTGGGTTGAGCAATCAAAGGGACGGTATACGGCGGTGTTTTCCTGATGCAGCGGCTGCAGAACTTCCTCCAGAAAACGCTCATGATCCACATTTTCACCCGGGGTTTCATAACGCTCTATGGTGCGCTGCTCCGGACGAAGGAAAAAGTCGTCCATGTGTACGACCGCACATCCACAGGCTTTTTGCAGGTCAACAGCTAAGGTCGTTTTGCCGGAGGCGCATCGACCATCGATGGCCACCAGAAGGGGGCGGCCAGAGGGGGCAGCGTGTTGCTGGATGGCATGAAGAATGACCGGAAGGGGAGGCAGACAACTTCGGCACACCACACGGTAGGCGGGGTGGTAAATGTTCCGGTAGGTCTGGCTATGGGATACAGCGGGACATCCGGCTGCCACATAATCGGCCAAATACGCATCCAGTTCTTCTGTGGAGAAGGAGAAGATGCCCTGACGGGTCAAACCCTTCAGCACGTCCAGTTTTTGCAGAAAGCTGTCAAGATTTCCGATATGCAATCCGGCAGAGCGGACAAAGTCATTATTTAGAGTTTCCAGAGGGTATTCCTCGGGGGTCAAAGCTGCCAGCATGATTCGCACCATGCCGTTGCCAATGTCCTCGATCAACGGTGTTGCCGGTTCAGGTTCTACAGCGGAAAATTCACTGCGCAAACGATCCAGACTGGCGTTAGCATCTGCGATCAAATGCCCGCCGCCGAACTCGTTCTGATAGATCAGCTTTACGGCGTCCCGAGGCTGCATGAGAGGGTATTTTTCGGCATGGGCGGTCAGAATTGCTGCTAAATCATGCATGAGTAGTACCTCCTGCGGGATAACGTTCCGGGATCAGTTGGGCTTTGGTCAGAACCAGCACCAGAGTGGGCAGCACGAGCAGGTGCAGGATGGCTCCGGGCAAAGTTCCCACCAGGTAGGAGGAGACCCAGAGAGCAACGGAATAAGATTCTGCGGTGAACAGGTAATATAGCGCCTGAACGATGCCTCCTACTATCCGGCCCGACAGCATGGCTGGGAGCATGGACAGGTACAGGTCGGCATAAAAATGTCCGGTGCGGATGAACTTCATCAGAATTCCGCAAACTACGCCGTAAGTACATAGCTCCGGAATCATGGGAATCAGCATAACCACCGGGGGCATACCGGAGAGCAGACTGGACAGGATGGGGCCGGCAATTCCGCAGACGAGTCCGTACGGCCAGCCGCACAAAAGACCGCACAGCAGCACGGGGATGTGCAGAGGGGAGAGCGCGCTGCCCAGTACCAGGGAGTGAAAGGCCAGCGGCAGCACATAGCAAAGGGCGATACAGATGGCGCAGATGCAGATTTTCTTGGTTTTGGTCATGGGAATGCCTCCTGGTGAGAGATGAAAACGAAAAAGGTATGCTCTTTCTCTGAGAGAAAGGGCATACCTTCCTGGTACGCATATAAACATATAAAAAGCATGGGTGAGAAACGCTTCGGCGCTCCGGGGCCGGCTTCGTGCCGACCGATGTGGCCTTATTGTAAGAGATTTGGAAGGGAATGTCAAGAGCAGGAGGAACCTTGAATCACGTCCTGGAGCAGTTTGACCGCACTCTGCACCAAAGAACCCATGCTCAGGTCGGCCACACCGGCAATCAGGTTGCTGCAGTGGTTGGAAGGGATGAGAATTCTGGTGGCGTGGCTTTGGCTGACAGCCAACGCCATAGCGGGGGTGATTTCCCCCAACAGAGAATCGGCGATTACAATGCCAATGGGGCCCATGATGACATCAACACTGCGGCAGGCCACCACCACAGGGTTTTCGCCGGTGGCAGCGTGGTCGGCACCGGCCTTCAGCATGGCAGAGGTGGCGGCACTGTTTGTACCCACAGCGGTAATGACGGCATGGGGGACAGATTGCCTCACAGCACTGATTAGCTGTTTGCCCAAACCGCCGCCCTGAGCGTCAATGACAAGAATATGGACAGGGTGATTCATAAAATCAACTCGCTTTAATGTTGTTACTGAATATCTTACACATTTTTCTTTTATTTGTAAATGCCCTTCCAATTTCATAACGAGGCAGTTCCCTGCATATGATTGCGACAGGAGTTTGAAGCAGGGAGTGTGTTGCCGGTTGAAAGGGAACATCGAGGAACGGGCGGCCGAATTGGCCCTTTACATTATAGAAAACAAGGCGACGGTACGCGCCGCCGCTGCCAAATTCGGAATTTCAAAATCCACAGTACATAAGGATTTGGCGGAGCGTCTGCCTACGTTTAACAAGCCGCTTTATCTTCAGGTAAAAGAAGTGTTGGAGGAGAATAAGGCGGAGCGACATATCCGGGGCGGCATTGCTACCCGGAAAAAATATAAGGGCGAATAATAAAAACGGGGAACAGGGTATACCCTGTTCCCGCGCGAAGGCCGGAGAAAATCCTCCGGCCTTTTCTCATTTACTCATAAAAATACGGAGACAGCTTCCACTGTTTGAAATCCTCTGTATCATGGGCAAAGACGATGGTTGCATCGTATTTTTTCTGAAGCTCCTGCAGATACTCCACATTCTTACGATAGGAATCCGGGTCCACACACAGCCCAGGCAAGACCACAGGAGGTCCAAAATTCAGTCTGGAGTAGACTGCGTCCGATGGGAACATGAAATATCCATTCTCCTCGGTCTTGATCAGCAGACCAATCACACCCGGGGTATGGCCACGCTGGATGAACAGGAAAATATCGTCCGACAGCCAAGTGTTCTCAGAAATGGTCTGGTAGCCAATGCCGTCCATGACCAGTTCGTTGCGGAAATACGCACCGGAGACTCCATTAGGACTCATGGCTGTTTTTACAAAGGCCTCGTGAGCCTCTGCATCGCTGATCAAAATCTTCTGGCCGGCCTTGGTGTTCTGGAACAGCTTTACGTTGCCGGCGTGGTCGTAGTGCAGGTGGGAGCAAATCAAAAGGTCGATTTGATCCACGGAAAGTCCCAGCTGAGCCAGCTTGTCATCCAGCCGGTTAAAGGAATGGAAGGAATAATCCCGGAAAAACTGGTCCGGCCAGGTGGTTTCCCAGTCCACCGCGATGCCGGTGTCCCATAGGATGTTGCCGATCTTCTCGTCCTGAATCAATACCACAAAGCCGGGAATCGTGTGTGGAAGGTTGGCCGCATAGATTTCCGGTGTTTCGGCCTGTATGATCTCATTACGGGGGACATCCCATAATGCGGTTTCGATAATCGTAAATTTCGCCATGACCTCACCTTATCCTTCTTTTTGATTTACATCAGCCAAAGCCTGCTCCACCAGAGGAAGCATGGAAGCGGCATCGATTTTAGTTTGTGTGAAATGCTCCAATGCCAAGATGGCCTGATGGATCAGCAAGGGCAAGCCGTTCATAATGGGGTGGCCCTGCACCTTGGCGCGGGTAAGCAGAGCGGTTTCCGGAGGGTGGTAAATCAGATCACACACAGGAACACCGGCAGGCAGAGCATCCAAAAAATCCAGACATTCAAAGGCCGGAGAACCTGCCATGCCGAGGTTTGTGCAATTGATCAGCACATCGCAATCGGAGCATACCGCGGCCAATTCGGCGGGAGAAAAGCCGGAAGCCGACATGATCTCAGGTGCGTGGGAGGCCAGTGCGGCGGCTTTCTCTATGGTGCGGTTGCAGATGACAACCTTTTCGGCTCCTTGCTGTACCAGTTTCAGAGTCACGGCCTTGGCGGCACCGCCGGCACCAAGAAGAACAAAGCGAGTTCCCTTAATGGGAATGTTGGCCATGGCCAATGCCCGGGCAAAGCCGCCTCCGTCGGTATTAAAACCGTATAATTTCCCGTTTCTATGACAGACAGTATTGACCGCACCGTATAATTTGGCGTCTTCATCCAGTTCGTCCATGTAGGGAACCAACGCTTCTTTGTGAGGCATGGTGGCATTGAAGCCGGCCCAATCCTCAACACGGACACGATCCAGCCAAGAGGACAGTTCTTCGCGTTTGACGGGTTGGCACACATACTCATAATCCAGGCCCAAGGCCCGAATCATGGTGTTTTGGATCAAAGGAGACTTGGAGTGGAGAACGGGATCTCCGATGACACAAAGCTGTTTCATTTCCCTGCCTCCAGGAAATAGTCCATGGCCAGCAGATAGCCCTTCAAGCCCAGACCGCAGATCTGTCCCACGCATGCAGGGGCGGTCACAGATTTATGGCGGAACTCTTCGCGCTGGTGGACGTTGGAAATATGTACTTCAACACATGGGACCTGAACAGCCTTCAACGCATCATGGAGCGCATAGCTGTAATGGGTAAAGGCGCCGGGGTTGAACACGATGGCGTCATACACGCCGTTGGCGGCATGAATGGTATCGATCAGGTCGCCCTCGTGGTTGGACTGGAAGCAGTTCACCTGTGCGCCTTTGGCTTTGCCGTGTTCTTTCACCATATTACAAAGATATTCATAGTTCTCAGTGCCGTAGATGCCCGGTTCGCGCTGGCCCAGCAGGTTCAGGTTGGGGCCGTTCATGACAAGGATTTTCATGATCATTTCTCCTCTCGGCGGCATCTCTTGCAAACAGACACCGGATGATAGTACAATAATACCGAATTATTTGTGGTTAGTAAAGGGTGTTGAAAGCGGAAGGCGTGACCTTTTTGCCGGATGGCAGGGTGGACAGGAAGGTGCCCCTGTTACAGGTTCAAAACAGCCAAAACGGCGTTAAGAGTGGCATCCGGAGAGGAAAAGTCAACGATCACATGGTCAGCGCAGGCATGATAAATGGGCTCGCGCTGGGTGAAACGATCCAGAAAGTCCTGACGACCCTGCTGAGCCAGAGGTCGGCCTGCGGTATCCATGGTGTCGTAAGTTTCAGCGGGATCACGGCAAAGCCAAATGACAATGCCATTCTGCTTCAGTGCATCGATACAGTCGCTGCGTAACGGGAGTCCGCCGCCACAGGCGATAACCAGATCCTGTGTCTGACCCAGTTCTTGAGAGATATCCAATTCGCGCGCACGAAAATACTCTTCACCATCTATGGCAAACATCTCGTTGATGGAGCGGCCTTCCCGTTCCACGATCAGCTCATCGGTATCCACCAGTTTGCGGCCAAGCTTTTCGGCCAGCAAAGCGCCGATGGTAGACTTGCCGCAGCCCATCATGCCGATTAAAACAATATTTTTCATGGTCATTCACCACACGCTTTGTAGTTGCCCAGAACCCGGAATTCACTGGCGGATTGAGTCAGCTCGTGAAGAACACCGTCCATGGTCGGTTCATCCAGATTCCCGGTAAAGTCCATGAAAAACAGGTACTCCCAGCTTTTGCCGGGCATGGGGCGGGACTCCAGTTTCATCATGTTTAAACCTGCCATGGCCACGACGGACATGAAACGGTGCAGGCTGCCGCTTTTGTGGGGCAAGGTGAAGAGGGCGCTGACTTTGTCGGCGCCTTCGCGCAGCTCCATAACAGGGGAAACCACCACAAAGCGGGTGTAGTTTTCGGAATTAAAATTAATCGCCTCAGCCAGAACCTCCAGGCCATATAAGGCGGCAGCGCGCTTGCTGCCGATGGCGGCCCTGGTGGTGTCGCCGGACTCAGCCACAAATTTGGCGGCGATGGCTGTGTTGAGCATGGTATGACCATCCCAATGGGGGTGGTCTTTTAAATATTCATCACACTGAAACAGACCCTGCTCGTGGGAGTACACATCGGTAAGTGTTTCCAGTGTTGCACCTTTTGGGGCCATCAGGCAATGCTCGACCTTTACGGTCTGTTCTCCCACAATATAGGCGCCGTACCGGGCCAGCAGATCGTAGACCTGATTGATGGAGCCGGTGGAGTTGTTTTCGATAGGGAGTACACCATAGTCAGCCCGGCCCTCTTTCAGGGCGATGAAGATCTCTTCCCAGGTATTGACTCGGTCACGGTCGACTTCTTCGCCAAAAAAACGCACGGCAGCCTCTTCGGTGTAGGCGCCCTGTTCTCCCTGGTAGAGTACTCGGGGGTTGGGCAGGGGTGTGCGGGCTTTGACACGGTTTTCCTGATAGCGATCGTACCAAGGATCGGTCTCCTGCACCAGCTGCCGCTGCTGCTTGCGGCTCATGGACATAATGGTCTCAAACAGAGTAATAAGGGCAGACTGCATGGCCGGATCATCCGACAGGGCAGCTTTTGCCTCCAATACCTGCTGTTCGCGAGCGGTGTCAAGCACATTCATGTTGTTGCGTACTTTGTATTGACCCACGCGATATGTCACACCCATACGCTGCTGAAGCAGAGCGGCAATTTGCCGATCAATGACATCGATTTCGTCGCGCAGAGATTTCAGTTCATCCATGTGGTTATACCCCCAGAACTTCGCAAGCAGCCAAAGCGGCGGCGGCTTCAATGACCGGAAGAGCCCGGTGAACGATGCAGGGATCATGACGGCCATTGATGACTAATTTGGTGTTTTCGCCGGTGGCAAGGTTGACCGTGTCCTGCTCCTGAGAAATGGAGGGAGTGGGACGAATCGCTACTTCGAAGCTAATGGGCATACCATTGGTAATGCCGCCGTTCACGCCACCGGCATGATTGGTGCGGGTCTTGACCTGATCGCCGTCCATATAGAAGGGATCATTGGCCTGACTGCCGCGCATGTGGGCGAAACCGAAACCGGCACCGAAGGCAACAGCCTTGACAGCGGGCACGGCAAACAAATGCTGGGAGAAGATGCCTTCCACATTGCAGCCGAAATCGGGGGAGCCAAAACCGGCGGGCAGGCCGGTGACGGAGCAGGCAATGGCGCCGCCGACAGAATCCTGATCACCCTTGGCGGCCAGCACGATGTTCTCTATCTGTTCGGCAGTGGGATTTTCCACGCCTTCCAGCATGGAAATGCGAGAGGTCACTTCTGCGCCGCAGGATGCCTTCAAAACCAGCTTGGCAACGGCTCCTGCAAAGACCAGAGGTGCGGTCAAACGGCCGGAAAAGTGTCCGCCGCCCCGGTAATCGTTGCAGCCCTCATATCGGATGCTGCCGGCGTAATCACCGTGACTGGGGCGAGGACAAACTTTCAGCTGGCTGTAATCCTTGGAACGGGTATCACCGTTGCGGATGATGGCACATAGAGGGGTTCCGGTGGTTTTCCCTTCAAATACACCGGACAGGATCTCCGGAATATCGGCTTCATTGCGGGCGGTGGACAGAGCGTTCTGTCCCGGCCGGCGGCGAGCCATCTCAGAGAGAATAAAATCCATATCAATTTCCAGACCGGAAGGGACTCCGGTCAAGGTTACACCGATGGCGGGGCCGTGGGATTCGCCGAAAATAGTGTATCTCATTCGGTAACCTCCTCAATCTGACCGCCAAGGCGGGCGTAGTCTTCCCAGAAGTTGGGGTAGGATTTTTCGACGCATTGAGCGCCAATCAGAGTGATAGGAGCAACGCAACGAGTGGCGGCAATGGCTGCCATCATGGCGATACGATGGTCGTTATGACAGTCTACAGAGACACCGCCGGTCAGGTGGTGTACGCCATGAATGGTCAGGCTGTCGGGGTGTTCTTCGATCTTTGCGCCCAGTGCATTCAAGGTCTGAGTCACGGTGGCCAGACGGTCACTTTCCTTGATACGCAGTCGAGCGGCATTGATAATCTGGGTGGTGCCGGTGCGCACAGATGCAAGGACGGCCAGTGGGGGGACCAGGTCGGGACACTGGGAGACGTCCAATTCCACATCGCCATCCTGAATGAGTTTTTCATAATAAGGGACGATGCGCATATCGCCCTGAACGGACTGCATGTTCATGCCCTGGATGTCCAGATTGCTGCCCAGACCGAGTGCAGCATAGAAAAACCCGGCCTGTGACCAATCGGCCTCGATGGCCAGAGAATTGGGCTTGTATGCCTGTCCGCTGGGAATCAGCCAGCCATCGGTGGTCTCCTCAACACGCACACCAAAGTGCCGCATGACCGCAACGGTCATATCCACATAGTCGAGGGACTCCAGCGCGGTGGTCAGGATAATGCGTGAGCTTCCACTGGTCAGCAGCGGCAGAGAGTAAAGCAGGCCGGTGACAAACTGAGAGGAAACGTCACCGGGCAAAAAGTAATCACCGGGGACTAAGGTGCCCTTGACAGTCAAAATGTTGTCGGCCTGTTGGTAAGAGACACCGATTTCGTCAAACATGTCAAAGTAGGGTTTCTGAGGACGTTCCATCAGACGCCCTTGGCCGGTGAAGCGGGCACCGCCGCGCAGAGCAAGCGCTACGGGGATAAGAAAACGCAAAGTGGATCCGGATTCGCCGCAATCCAACAAGGGGAGCTCATCTTGAGAATTTGCCAACGCATCCAGACAACGGCGGGTGGCGATGATGTCTTTGGAATCGGCCAGATTAGTCAATTCGCTGTTTCCGCCGGCCAAAGCTGCGGCAATTAGAGCGCGGTGGGCATAGGATTTGGAAGGCGGTGGTGTGATGGATCCACTCAGTTTAGTGGGGGTCAGTTTCAAGTTCATAGCAGTTCCAGTACCTCCGTCTTGGGCATTTTGCGGGCAATGGCGTTGCCGATGGATTCCAAAAGGATCAGAGAGATGTTGTCTCCCGTGCCTTTTTTATCCAGTCCCACGGCATCGGCATATTGCTCATGGGTGCAGTCAATGGTGACGGGAAGCGCAAAGCGGTTCAAAAGAGAGGCAATGCGCTGTGCGGTGCCATCGGGAGTAATGCCTAATGTCAAACCGAGCTGAGCTGCTTTGACCATGCCGGCGGCCACAGCCTGACCGTGGGTCCATACCTCGTAATTGCCGGCCAACTCATAGGCGTGGCCCAGGGTGTGCCCGAAGTTCAGCAGCATGCGTACGCCGGTGTCGCGCTCGTCTTCGACGACAACTTCTCGTTTTAAGTTGCAGCAAGTATACAGAACGTGTTCGATTTCCTCCATGATTTCTGGACGGGAGGGGTGCTGTTCCAGAAAAGCAAAGAACTCCGCATCCCGGATACATCCGTACTTGATGACTTCGGCCATGCCGTCGGAGAAGGTTTTGTCGTCCAATGTATCCAGTACATTGGGATCCATGAGAACCAGCCTGGGCTGCCAGAAGGCCCCGGCCAGGTTCTTGCCGGCCTGCAGGTCGATGGCTACCTTGCCGCCCACGGAGGAGTCCACCTGAGCAAGAAGAGTGGTGGGGATCTGCACAAAGTCCACACCGCGCAAGGCGGTGGCGGCGGCAAAGCCGGCCAGATCGCCGATGACACCGCCGCCCAGAGCAACGACTGCGTCAGTACGGGTCAGACCGAAGGTCATGAAAGTTTCCCAAAGCGCGGACAGACTGTCCACGCACTTGGTGTGCTCACCGGCAGGAAGGGTGGTCACCTGAACGGCGAAACCGGCGGCTTCCAGGCTGGCTTTGACCTTGTCGGCATACAGCGGGCCGACGTTGGTATCGGTCACAACGGCCAGTTTGCGGGCTTTGGGCAGCACAGCTTTGCATAGTTCACCTGCACGCTCCAGCAGGCCGCGTTCGATCAAAATGTCATAATCCCGGCCCGGCAGGGCCACGGTCAGGGTTTTCATGGAGGGTTCAATCCTTTCGGTGTTATCCAGAAGATTATACAGACAATACCTTGTTCATCATCTCAGCCAGCTTGGTGACCTTGGTCATCAATGCATCGAAATGATTGGGAGTCAAAGACTGCTGGCCGTCACACTTGGCGTGAGGAGGATCGTTGTGGACCTCGATGATCAGGCCGTCAGCGCCTGCAGCCACGCCGGCCATGGCCAGAGGATCCACCAGCCAGTAGTAACCGCCGGAGTGAGAGGGATCCACGATAATGGGGAGATGGCTCATACGCTTGATGGCAGGAATGGCGGAAACATCCAGAGTGTTTCGGGTATAGGTTTCGAAGGTGCGGATACCACGCTCGCAGAGAATGACGTTCTCGTTGCCTTCACTCATGATATACTCGGCAGACATGATCCATTCTTCGTAGCTGTTGGACAAACCGCGCTTAAGCAGCACGGGTTTGGACATCTTGCCGACTTCTTTCAGAAGATCGAAGTTCTGCATATTGCGAGCGCCCACCTGGACCACGTCAACCTTCTCTTCGAAGATATCGCAGAAACGAGCGGCCATGATTTCAGTCACGATAGGCAGTCCGGTCTCGGCCTTGGCTTCCAGCAGCAGATCCAGACCTTCCAGGCCCATACCCTGGAAGGAGTAGGGGGAGGTGCGGGGCTTGAAGGCACCGCCGCGCAGCATAGACGCGCCGGAGGCCTGAACAGCTTTTGCTACTTCGATGATCTGATCTTCACTCTCCACGGAGCAGGGGCCGGCAATGACGGAGAAGTTACCGCCGCCGACTTTGGCGCTGCCAACAGAGATAACGGTGTCCTCGGGATGGAACTTGCGATTGGCCTTTTTGTAAGGTTCCTGAACACGCATAACACGCTCAACATGTTCATTGATGGAGATCTTGTCCATGTCCACAGCGGTGGTGTCGCCCACCAGACCGAGGATCGTGCAGCCGACACCATCGGTAACGCCGACGGTCAGGCCTTGAAGCTGGAACTGAGCGACTAATTTGTCAATTTCACGCTGATGCGTACCGGGTTTCATAACGACTACCATAAATTATCATCCTTTCAAAACAAAGAGGGCTCATTGATGATGAACATCAATGAGCCCCAAAAAATTACGGGTACGTGGGCCCGGGACGATACCGGGCGATGCTCATTCGTTCATCCTTTTTTCTGTACGCCAAAAAAGCCGGCGCTCATAAATCGAGTCCAGCTAAAGCTAAAGAAAAAGGATGCAGTTGTGAGGGCGTTCTGGCGCATATAGCCTCCATGCGTCTCTTGACGCTCAAATCAAGATAAACCTCCATGTATGGAGGCTTTTGCCGTCACTTGCGGTTGCTGCGTCAGCGGAGAGCAAGTGGGCGATCTGAGTATTTGCGCGATTTTCGCGCAAATACCTCTCACGGAATGATATACGTAATTATAATCCACACTATTAAAAAATGCAACCACTATTTCAACAAAGTAAAGTGAAAAAGTTGGAACTGGTTTAGTAAAAAAATAAAACGGCCTATCCGTTTGGATAGACCGTTTCTGGAGCGGGTGACGAGGCTCGAACTCGCTACCTCCACCTTGGCAAGGTGGCGCTCTACCAGATGAGCTACACCCGCGACAACAAAAAATAGTATATCAGCATATTTTGTTGTTGTCAACCCTTAATTTTCAAATTTCTAAATTTTCTTTTTCTCCTGGATCCTCAATGGTTTCGGTGGCAGGAGAATCGCAAATGGGATATTCTGTGCGAGACCATTCGTAGGAACCTGCTTCTGTCAGTTCCGTGTCGCTCAAAGAAAACAAACCGGCAGAAAGATCCACATGGCGGAACAGTGTGCCATCTTCTGTGATGATGTTCCAGAAGTGGGGGGCACCGTCCAGAGTGCCTTGTACAATGACGCTTTCCACACTTGTTTGATCGCAGAGTAACTGATATGCCAAGGCAGAACCTTCGCTGTCCGCAATGCCGTTTATCAAGGCGTCATAAACGGTGTTGCGGCCGGTATTTTCTTCCACGGTCAGAGAGGCTGTAGCGATATCAAACAGGGCTTGGGCGGAATCGGCTTGAAGCGCCAAGGCTTGGGCAACATCCTTCAGTTCTTTGCTGCTGCGGCGTAAAGCTTCCTGATTGCCTGGGTAAGTCAGGTCGATTTCTACAATACGGTTTGTTCCGCTGGACGGATAAAGGGAGACCGTGACATCCGGCATGCCCAGAGCAGCGGCCGGTGTATTATAATAGGCCTGGCGCACCAAATCCAGAATATAATCCTCATCTTCCGCAAAGTAGCTGACGCGAAGAACGGCCTCGGAGGAGAAGTTCGTCAGGGTTTTGCGCAGTTCGCGACGAATGGCGCTGCTGCCGGTGACTGAAACGATGGCATCCATCTCTTCCGTGGTGTGCTGATAGGTGACGTTGATGTTTACTTCGTAGTAGGAAACGATCAAAGAATAATCGTGTTTGATGTAATCTACCATGTAGGCGCCGAGAGGGTCTTCCTGAACCACTTCCAAACATGCGCGAGCCAGGTCAGCTTCCAAATCCTGTACAGTGTAGTTATATAGATTTAAAACAGCGTGTTCCTCACCTGCGGAAACCATAGAAAGGATTGCGCTGTACAACTCCTGATATGATTCTACACGTAGGGAAGAATTACCGATGGAAGTGGAAACGGGATCATAAGGTTTCAAGTCAAGAAGGTACTTTTGCTCCAGCATGGAGGTGCAGCCGGTCAGGGTCAGAATGCCCGCAATCAACAACGCAAGAATAGTCTTTTTCACGGACTTTCGCCCCCTTTCCTTTTTAATAACCCAAATCTTCGTTGATCAGCACGACTTCAGCGATTTTGAGGCTGTAAGGTTTTTTCCACAGAACGGTCAAGGCGCGGCAGATACGTTCGGGACTGTTGCAGTTATAGCATTTGTCGGCGTTGACGGCACAGGGAGTTTTACGGTTCAGACGTTTGGCGTTTTTGGGCGCGGCGATGTTGCGGGCGCGCCACAGGGCGGCGTCATAATCGGGAGCCAGTTTGTTCTTGCCCACCACCAGATACAGCTCCTCACGGCCAAACATGGTGGAGGAGACGCGGTTGCCTGCACCATCGATGTTAATGATTTCGCCGGTCTCGGCCAAGCCGTTAACTGAGCACAGGTAGGCTTGTGTGGAAAGAGGTTCCTCGCAGCCGGGGCCATGGCGGTACAGGGTGGCACACTGGGCCAGACGTTCGGGCAGACCCATCTCCACCAGAGTCATGGAACCACCGTGACCGATGGTCTTGCCGGCCAGCTTCTCTGCCAGATAGTCGCTGGCTTCTTCTTTCGTGGCAAAGCAGACTACGGTAAACCCGTTGTTTTCCAGATTTTTTCGGACAGTGTCAAATTTAGTCATATATGTATCACTCCAAGCAAGGGGGAGAAATATGGCCCCCTTTTATGTGCTGTTTATGTGTGGGTGGAATCCGTCACCCAAAACCTCATGGGCTGCACAGACAATGAGAAATGCAGTGGGGTCTAATTCCTTAACGGTTTGCTTCAGATGAACGATCTGACGCTGTTTGAAAGCCACCAGAAGAACTTGCTTTTCTTGGCCGGACCAGCCGCCTTGTCCTTTCAAAATGGTCACGCCTCGATCCATGTTCTGCATGATGGCGGCCGCAATCGCCTGGGGCTGTTCGCTGATGATATAGGCTACCCGGGCCTTGTCCAGTCCGTAAAGCACACCATCCATTACTGTCGCTGTGACAAATTGCGAAATTACGCCGTACAATGCGGCATCCATGCTGTGAAAGGCAACTGCGGTGGACGCAATCGAAATCAAGTCCACAGCTAAAAGCAGCTTGCCTGCGGAGAGCCAGGGGAACGGGATGATCAGCAACCGGGCGATCAGGTCGGTACCGCCGGTGGTGGAGCCCACCTGAAACACCATGCCCAGGGAGAGACCAACCAGAGCGCCGCCGTAGATGCCGGCCAACAGCGGATCCATGGGCGGGAACCAAAACAGGGCATCCAGCACGTCGATCAGGACGGAGGAAATCGTCATGGCAAACAGAGAGGTGATCAACAGACGGCCACCCAGCAGCTTCCATCCCAGCAAAAACAGCGGGATATTCAGAACGATGACCGTCAGACCGACAGGGATTTCTGGAACGAAGCGGTGAATCATTTGACCAAAGCCGATCAGACCGCCATATGCGATGTCACAGGGCGCGAAGCACCAGTTGAAGCCCACGGCCTGAATGGCTGCGGCCAAGGTAATCCAAACGTATGGAAAGACTTTTTTCAACCAGTGCGCATCCTTTCCGTATTTACAGCAATGTCAATTGCTCTTCTCCGCGGTCTTCTTCCTTGAGAAGCGCACCGGCAATGGGCAGGCTTCGGGCGCGGTAGCGGGAAATGTTGACGATGGGGGTGTCGGTCAGCGGCTGAGCCTTCTCGACCTTGTACTTGGGCTTCAGGGTCATGACGTTGACACCTTGGGTGTTGCGGGTGGACTTGGGGTTCAGAGATGCGGTGTGGAACACCACGCAGCGGCCTTCGGTGGAGGTGACCGCCACTTCGTAGTCCTCCTTCAACAGAAGAACGGTGACCAAAGGACTCTTGTCACTGTATGCACCGGTCAGGCGGCGGCGACGGGTCTGTGTCTGGTAGCCAGATAGCTCCACACGGGCGGCCTTGCCATTTTCAAAGAAGAACAGCAGATGTGCGGAGTAATCTCCGGGAAGACAAGCCCAAACCACGCTTTCACCCTCGTCAAAACCCAGTTTGGTGGGCAGATAGTCACCCAGAACGCTGGCCTTGGTGTCGGTGAAGTCGGACAGACGAGCCTTATAGCACTGCTGTCTGTCAGTGAAGACCATGATTTCGTCCTTGTTGCTGGCGTCCCAGTTCTGAGAGGGACCGTCGCCTTCTTTATACTTCTGCTCAGAGGCCATGCGCAGGGACTGGGGCGTGATCTTCTTCAAATAGCCTTCTTTAGACAGGAACACGTGCACGGGATAATCAGGAGTTTCGTCCTCTGTCTCGGGTTCGGCAGCGGTTTGAAACTCATAAACGATCTCAGTGCGGCGAGGGGCAGCGTATTTTTTCTTCACGTCAGCCAGCTCACCGGCAATGATCTTTTTAACGCGGGCAGGGTGATCGATGATGTCCTTCAGATCGGCAATCTCGTCCTCTAAAGTAGAGGTTTCCTCAACTCGCTTCAAAATATACTCTTTATTGATGTTGCGCAGACGAATATCGGCCACGTATTCCGCCTGAATCTGGTCAATGCCGAAGCCAATCATCAGGTTGGGGATGACTTCGGCTTCTTCCTCGGTCTCACGGATGATTTTAATGGCCTTGTCGATGTCCAGCAGGATCTTTTTCAGGCCCTTCAACAGGTGCAGCTTTTCCTGCTTCTTCTTCATGACGAAATAGGTGCGGCGACGCACGCCGTCCATGCGCCAGGCAACCCACTCTTCCAGAATCTCGCCCACACCCATAACGCGGGGAGTACCGGCAATCAGAATATTAAAATTGCAGCCGAAGGAATCCTGCAGGGGGGTGGATTTGAAAAGCTTGGCCATCAGCTTTTCGGGGTCGGTGCCGCGCTTCAGGTCGATGGCCAATTTCAGACCGGACAGATCGGTCTCATCGCGCATGTCGGAGATCTCTTTGATCTTGCCGGCTTTGATCAGCTCGGCTACCTTGTCGATGATGGCTTCTGCGGTAGTGGTGTAAGGAATCTCATAAATCTCAATCAGGTTGGCGGATTTGTCGTAACGCCAACGGCCGCGTACCTTGAACGAACCGCGGCCGGTGGCGTAAATTTGAGCCATTTCGGCGCCATCATACAGCAGCTCGCCGCCGGTGGGAAAGTCGGGGGCTTTCAAATAGGTCATCAAATCGCAATTGGGGTCCTTCATGTAAGCGATGGTGGCATCGCACACCTCACCCAGATTGAAGCCGCACAGATTGGAGGCCATGCCAACTGCGATACCCTGGTTGGCGCTGACCAGTACGTTGGGGAATGTAGTGGGCAGCAGCGCGGGCTCCTTCATGGAACCATCGTAGTTGTCCACAAAGTCCACGGTATCCTGATCGATGTCGCGGAACAGTTCATTGCAGATAGGGTCCAAACGGGCCTCGGTATAACGGGAGGCGGCCCAGGCCATGTCGCGAGAGTACACTTTACCAAAGTTGCCCTTGGAGTCCACCAGAGGGTGCAGCAGAGCGCCGTAACCACGGGACAGACGCACCATAGTGTCATAAATGGCCGCGTCGCCGTGGGGGTTGAGTTTCATGGTTTGGCCCACGATGTTAGCGGACTTGGTGCGCTGACCGCCCAGAAGCTTCATCTGGTACATGGTGTACAGCAGCTTGCGGTGGGAGGGTTTGAAGCCGTCGATC